>JAIRSL010000142.1 GCA_031255475.1 Treponema sp. | reverse complement strand
GCCCTGGGTCCGGGACGCCCGGGGCGGCTGGTGGCGGAGCTACCTTTTTATCGAGGGGACCCATTCCCTGGAAGTGGCCCGGTCCCCGGCCGAGGCCCGGTTCCTGGGGAAAAGCGTGGGCCTCTTCCAGAAGCAGCTTGCGGACCTTGCGGGGCCCCGGCTGCACGAGACGATCCCGGATTTCCACAACATGGAAAAACGCTACGCCCGCTTTTACCACGCGGTTTCAGAAGACTCCTGCGGCCGGGCGAAGGACGTGGGGGAGGAAATCGCCTTTATGCGGGAGAACGAGGAACGGGGCGCGGTCCTGATCCGCTCGCTCAAGGCCGGCAAGATTCCCGAAAGGATATGCCATAACGATACCAAGATGAACAACATCCTCATTGACGACGGGGATAACGAGGCCCGCTGCGTGGTGGACCTTGACACGGTCATGCCCGGCACGAGCCTCTTCGATGTGGGGGACCTTATCCGCACCGTGACGACCAGGGCCGAAGAGGACGAGCGGGACCTTTCCAAAGTTGGATTTGACTGCGGCCTTTTCCAGGCCCTTATCGGCGGGTATCTTTCCGAAGCCAGGGAATTCCTCCTGCCGGAGGAAAAGGCCCTTATCGCCGAATCGGGCAGGAACATAACCCAGATTATGGGCCTAAGGTTCCTCACCGATTACCTTGAAGGGGACCGCTACTACCAGACCGGCAGGCCGGCCCACAACCTTGACCGCTGCCGGAACCAGATCGCCCTGATCAAGTCCATGGACGCCCAGTGGCGGGAAATCCAGGAACTGGGCGCGGCCCTCTGCGAACGGAGCCGTCCTGCGGCAGGGTGAAATGGCGAGGCTGAGGGGCGCCCCGGCGGGCGCTGGAAAATTGTAATTTCGCAGCCGTCGAGCCAAAAAGGTTCGCGGGCGAGAAATTGTAAAACTTGTAAGAGAACCAACCGGGTTCCCGGACAAGTCTCATGTACCTTACAGGCGCGGCCGGAACCGCGCCTGAAAAAACCGGAGGAGAAAAAGTATGAAAAAACGGATTGTTTTGGCGGCTGTTACGGCCGCAGCGCTTCTGGGCTTAGCCGGGTGTTCCGGCGCTAAATCCGGCGGCGACAGCGCGAAGCTTGTCTACTGGTCCATGTGGAACGAGGCGGAGCCCCAGGGCCAGGTAATAGCCCGCGCGGCGGAAGCCTTTACCAAGGAAACGGGCATAGCGGTTGACATCAACTTTAACGGAAGGGACATCCGCAAGACCCTTCAGCCCGCTCTTGATGCCGGGGAGGCCATCGATCTCTTTGACGAGGACATCGAGCGTGTCGCCAATACCTGGGGGAATTATCTCCTTCCCCTGGATGAGTATGTTTCAAAAGCCTACTCCACCACAGGCGGGAGACCTTACGGGGATGTGATAAACAAAACCCTCCTGAACCTTGCCCGGGAGCTCGGCAGCGGGCAGGTAAAGAACATCCCCTATCAGCCTATGGCCTTTGTTACCATGTATAACAAGGACCTCTTTGAGAAGGCGGGGATTGCTTCGCTTCCCAAGACCGGGGATGAACTGCTCGAAGCCTGCGCGAAACTTGCGGCAATCGGCGTAACCGGCCTCACTGTGGACGACGCCTATATGGCGGCCTTTTTCGGTTACAACATGGATCGCCTCGTAGGAGCCGACGCTACCTATGCGATGGTGCAGAATAACGATTTCACCGGGCCCCAGGTGCTTCAGTTTGGACAGATGATGGAAATGATGGTACAGAACGGCTACTTTAGCCAGAAAGCCGCCTCCAACATCTACCCCGCCGGGCAGGTCGAGGAAATCGCCACCGGCAGAGTCGCCATGTACCTGAACGGGACCTGGCTCCCCAATGAGATAAAAGGCAATGCCCCCAACATGAGGTGGGGATCCTTCGCCTGGCCCGCCCTTGCCCCCACCGGGGACGGCATTGAGACGAACAACTTTGGTTCCCAGAGTTTCGGCATTAATAAGAACACCAAGTACCCCGAGGAGGCCTTCCAATTCATCGTGTGGCTTACCACCGGCGAATGGGACGCCACGCTGGCGCAGGAGAGCATCGGCATCCCCATGGGCAACGATTCCGCCTGGCCCGAAGCCCTGGCCGAGGCAAAGGTCGTGGTAGACTCCACCACCAGGCGGCTGCGCTGGGGGGGAGGCATGGAAGATAACCCTGACATCAACGCGAAGATAAAGGAAAATCTCGCGAAACTTATCATGGGCAGTTTTAACTCGAATGAGTTTGCCGCTGCCATGGCAAGGTAAATGACTCCGCGCGGCCGTTTGGCCGCGCGGGGCGGGGTTTGTGTTATTATGTTAAAAAATAATAGACGTGTCATTATTATCTTTCTCGCGCCGGCCGTGCTGTGCTATGTACTGGTTTTTCTCTACCCTGTTTTCCGCACCCTGGTGATGAGTTTTTTTAAAGTCGAAAGCGTTTCGGACCCGGTTGCGAAATGGGCCTTCGCGGGCCTCGGCAACTACCGGAAACTCTTTACCACGCCGATCTTTCTCCAGTCGCTTAAAAACATAGGCCGGCTCTGGTTTGCCGGCGGCTGCGGCGTTATGCTCCTTGCGCTGATCTTCGCGGTTATCCTTACCGGGAAGCTGCGGGGGACCAAGTTTTTCAGGAGCGCGATCTACCTTCCCAACGTGGTCAGCGCGGTCGCCATGGGGACCATGTGGATCAACTACGTTTACAATTCCGACTACGGCCTGCTCCACAATGTCTTTTCCACACTCGGATTTGAGACGGCAAGCCATACCCTGTGGACCGCGCCGGGCAATCTTTTCTGGAGCATGGTCACCGCCTACTGCTTCGGCATGGTAGGCTACCATATGCTGATCTTTATCAGCGGCATCGAGCAGATCCCCAGGGATTATTTTGAAGCCGCCTATCTTGAGGGGGCCAATGTTTTACAGCGTTTCCTGCATATAACGGTCCCCAATATGCGGGGGGTTATCCGCACCAACATTGTCATGTGGACGGTATTTACCGTCGGCTTCTTCGTGTGGGGGCAGTTGTTCAGTCCGGTAAACCTCTCCAACGATACCGTCGCCCCGATGAACTATATGTACGAACTGGTTTTCGGCGCATCTTCTGTAGTAGTGACGGCCCGCGATACCGGGGCGGGGGCCGCCATCGGCGTTATTCTGGCGCTGATCGTGGTGGCAGTATTTCTGGCGACAAATTTCATCGTAAAACACGATGACGCGGAACTATAGGGGAGGCCCTTTATGCTGAAAAAAACATACCTGTCCTCTATTATCGGCTATATCATTGTGGGCGTGTGGGTTTTATTTACCTTTGTCCTTATCGGCTGGGTATTTTTCGCGTCCCTTTCAACGTCAAGTGAAATTTTTTCCGATCATATGTTTGAATTCCGAGGCGGTTTTCACTTTGAAAATTATATAAAGGCCTGGAAAACCCAGAGGGTTTCGGTTTTCTTTATGAATTCGGTTTTATATACGCTGGTCTCATGCACCGCGATTGTCCTGATTGCCGCGCCCGCCGCCTACGCCCTTTCCCGTTTCCGTTTCCCCGGCAGCAATATTATCCAGAATATGTTCGCCGCCGCCCTGGGCATCCCGGTTATCATGATCATCATGCCCCTCTTCGGCCTTGTGACCATGATGCACCTTACCAACAACCGCTGGATGCTGATGTTCCTTTACACGGCGATGAACGTGCCTTTCGGCGTTTTTTTCCTTCTGGCTTTTTTCCGCAACTTAAGTTTTACCTACGAGGAGGCGGCGGCAATTGACGGCTGCCCGCCTGTTAGAACCTTTTGGGTTATCATGTTCCCCCTGGTCCAGCCGGGCATTATTACCGTTTCCATTTTTAATTTTATCACCATTTGGAATGAATACTTTATGTCCCTGATCTTCGCGAACAGGACATCGGTCCGCCCGGTAGCGGTGGGCCTTTACAACATGATCCAGTCCATGCGCTATACCGGCGACTGGGGCGGCATGTTCGCCAGCGTAGTAATCGTGTTTCTGCCGACCTTTGTCCTGTATATCCTGCTCTCCGA
>JAIRSL010000085.1 GCA_031255475.1 Treponema sp. | reverse complement strand
ACGATTTTGCGGGAAATCGCCAGCCCCAGGCCCGTACCGCCGAACTTGCGGGAGGTACTCGAATCGGCCTGTTCAAACGAGGAAAAGAGACGCCTCTGATGCTCTTCGCTGATCCCTATGCCCGAATCCGCCACGCCGACGCTCAGGGTACAAAGGCCCCCATCCTCTTCTTTCTCCAGTTTCGCATCCAGCCGCACCAAACCATGTTCGGGGGTGAACTTTACGGCGTTGGAAAGCAGGTTGGCGATCACCTGGGCAAGACGCTGATCATCCCCGTAGAGGAACCGGGGAATCCGGGGGTCAAGATGAACGGAAAAATCCTGATGCCGTTCTTCTACCCGGAAATTGATCACATTCACCACCTTGCGGAGCATTCTTTCAAATTCGAATTCCACCGCAGACAGTTCGAATTTGTTCGCCTCGATCTTCGACATATCCAATATATCGTTGATAACGCCCAATAAATGCGTAGAGGCTTCTTCGATTTTATTCAGACAATACTCTTTTTTTTCTATGTTCCGGGACGATTTTGCGATGGACGTCATGCCTATGATGGCGTTCATGGGGGTACGCATCTCGTGGCTCATGTTGGCAAGAAAATCGCTTTTGGCCCTGCTTGCCTGTTCCGCCTGGCGCAGGGCTTCGTCCCTTTCTTTTTCCCTGACGGCCCTGGCCATTGCCGCCGCCACGACGCTGGAGACGGTACTCACAAGCTGCCGGTTGCTTCCGGTCCAGACCCGGTTTTCCGTATGGTCCTCTATGCTCAACACCGCCCAAAACTTTCCGTCCACATACAGGGGCGCCCAGATAAAGGCTTTGATCCCCAGTTTATACAGGGGTTCATACCGTTTATCCTCATGGATGTTGTTACAATAAATAGCGGATATCTTTTCGTCCCCGCGTTCTTCCGGCGGGAATGTGTTTTTGACAAGATCGATGAACCCGTCTTCTTCGGACAACGCCTGAACCGCGCCGACGGCATGCCAGGCATATACCGTCCGGCTGTCGTCCACATCCGATTCGGCCGCCTTTACCATCATACGGCTTACATTCAAAAATTCGCCGGTGATCTTCAGCGCGTCGTTGATAAGCGTTTTGGCGTCATTGGACGTGATAAGGCTCTGCGCCAGGACTGCCATCAAATCCTGCTGGGCGAAACGCCGGATAAACGCGGCTTCTTTTCTGCCGTAGATAGAAAAACTCAAAAAACCGCTGATTATGACAAAAACAATGGACAAAAGCAGCAAGACAGAAAGAAATACGGCCCTTTCCTGCGTCTGGATTATCTCCTCATCGGAAATATCCACTCCGGCCAGGGCAATAATACTGCCGTTGCTGTCGAATACCGGAGCGAATGCCGAGATAACTCCTTCAAACCCCGGGGAATAATCTCCCAATCCGGTGACAATCACTTTTCCCGTATCCAGGGCTTCCCGGGGCGCTTCTTCAATTTTCAGAGGTTCAACTAAAAAGGAATACACGCCTTCGGTATAATCGTTATCAATGACAGGCTGTAAAAGACCCTCGTCCGGAAGGTAATAGTAATAATACACAAAAAGCGCGTCATGTTCCTCACTGAAAACAGCAAGACGCTTTTTGATTTCCCCGTACAGGGACTTTTTCATATCTTCGGGGCCCCGCATTTCCGCAAATTCTTCCCCGGAAATTAACTGCGTGGCAAGTTTGCAGGTAAGAACAATATTGTCTTCAATATTTTTCCGTAAAAAATCGGAAAAAATATTAATCAGGACATTTGTATTTATTGTTACTACAAGAACCAACAAAGCGGCGACAGAGAAAAGAACAACCGCCAGATTATCGTAAATCTCTTTTCGCACTTTTTGTATGTTCATGATACTACCGGTGACGATACTGAATTAAAAAGGAAGCCTCCCTCCCCGGGAGACTTCCTTTACACGCGGTTGACGGCACATCAGCCGAATTTGGCTATGGGTACGAATGTCTCCGCTTTGAGGGCCGCCCCGCCTACCAGAGCGCCGTCGATGTTTTCCTTGGCCATAAGCTGCGCGGCGTTCTCCGGCTTTACCGACCCGCCGTACTGGATGACGATCTGTTCCGCCGCGGCCTGCCCGTAGAGCCGGGCGATCACCTTCCGTATAAAGGCGTGGACGGCATCGGCGTCTTCCGGGGTGGCGGTTTTTCCCGTCCCTATGGCCCATACCGGCTCATAGGCAATAACCACCCGGTCCAGGTCTTCCAAGGCCACTCCGGCAAGCCCTTTGGCCGTCTGGGTTTCGCAGACCGCTTCGGCCTTGCCGGCTTCCCGCTCCTCAAGGAGTTCCCCCACACAGAGGATCACCTCGAACCCGTGTTTCAGGGCCAGCTTCACTTTCTTATTGATGAGTTCGTCGTCTTCCTTATAGATATGCCGCCGTTCGCTGTGGCCCAGGATCACCGTCCGGACCCCCAGATCTTTAAGCTGCAACACCGAAACTTCTCCGGTATGAGCGCCCTGCTCCTCGCAGGCCACGTCCTGGGCCCCCAGGCGTATGTTGGTTCCCTTGATAATGGCCCCCACGGTCTCCAGGCTGGTGAAACTTGGAGCCACAAGGTACTTGTGCTTCCCGTCTTTGAGCTGGGCCGCCAGAGCCCCGGCCAGTTCCGCCGCTTCGGAGCGGGTTTTATGCATCTTCCAGTTACCGGCTATGTAATAATCACGCATCGTTATCCCTCTTCGCTTCTTAGTTCCGGCAGACCTCAATACCCGGGAGCTTCCTGCCTTCCAGGAGTTCCAGGGAAGCACCGCCGCCTGTGGATACATGGCTCATCTTTGAAGCCAGGCCGAATTTGTTCACCGCCGCCACAGAATCGCCGCCGCCTACCACGGTGACGGCGCCCCTGCCGGTGGCTTCCGCCACGAGTTTCGCCACTTCTTCGGTTCCCCCGGCAAAAGCGTCGAACTCAAAGACCCCAACGGGGCCGTTCCAGACTATGGTCTTAGCGCCCGCCAGGACCTCCTTGTACTTCGCCAGGGTCTTGGGCCCCACATCCAGGCCCATAAGATTATCGGGAAGATCAATGCCGTCAACCGCCACGGGTTCGGCGGCGGCGTCAAAGGTCTCCGCGCCCACATGATCCACCGGCAGGACGATCTCGGCCCCGGCTTCCTTGGCCGCTCCGAGTATCTTTGTTGCCGTATCGATCTGGTCGTCTTCCACCAGGGACTTGCCTACCTTATGGCCCTGGGCCTTGAGGAAGGTATACGCCATGCCGCCGCCTATCACCAGGGCCGAAGCGTTTTTGAGGAGGCTTTCCAGAACCGCGATTTTGGAAGAAACCTTGGCGCCTCCTATGATGGCGGCAAGGGGTTTTTGAGGGGTCGTGACGATAGGTTCAAGGTAGTTCACCTCTTTTTCCATCAGGAAACCGGCCGCCGATACGGGCGCGAATTTGGCGATAGAAGCGGTAGAGGCGTGATCCCGGTGAGCCGTACCAAAGGCATCGTTCACGAAAACATCGCCGTAAGAAGCCAATTCCCTGGCCAGTTTGTCCCGGTCGGCCGCTTCCTTGGCGGTTTCTTCCTTATGGAACCGGGTGTTCTCCAGCATGATCACGCTCCCGGCGGCCTGACCGTCGATAAAGGCTTTTTTACCGTAACACCCGTCTTCCCCGGCGAAGATCACTTTCTTCCCCAGTTTGGTTTCCAGATACGCGGCCACCGGAGCCATACGGTGCTTGCCCTTGATGTAGGCGGCCTCGTCAAAGGTTTTGCCGTCTTTTTCGGCCTTTTCACGGGCCTTTTTTGCGTCTTTGGAGGGATCCCCCAGATGGCTCATCAGGGTCAGGGTCTTTACTCCCTGATCCAGAATGTACGTGATGGTGGGAAGGGCCGCCATAATACGGGTATCGTCCTGGACAACCCCGTCCTTCATGGGCACATTAAAATCAACCCGCATGATGACCCGTTTACCCTTAAGGTCCACGCTTCGCACGGTTTTAATCATGATTTGCTCCTTTCATGTTTAAATTTGTCCCAAAACCGGCGTTCCGGGACAGCTCTATCCGAAAAAAAAGTCCGCGGATTACACGCCGCGCCGGAAGTTCGCCGAACCTCCGGCCCGCACTCACGGATAACAATTTTATCTGCTCCGTGAACGTCCGTGTAACCCGTGGACCCCTTACCGATTTTTTCACGGTTACGCATACGCCGAATAACACATAACTCGTTGTACCACAACGAACCACCCGTCACCATCCGCGTTTGCGGTTGAAAAAATCAGTACATTCAACTGCGTACAGCCTATTTCTTGCCGTCGATATACGTAAGGAGATCCACCACCTTGTTGGAATATCCCCACTCGTTATCGTACCAGGAAACGACCTTGAAGAACCGTTTTTCTCCGGGGAGGTTGTTCTGGAGGGTCGCCAGGCTGTCGTAGATTGAAGTATTGGTATTGTGAATAATGTCGGTAGAAACGATCTCGTCGGACTGGAATTCCAGAATCCCCTTAAGGTAGGTCTCGGAAGCCTTCTTAAAGGCCGCGTTGATTTCCTCGATGGAAGTCTCCTTGACGGTGCGGAAGGTCAGGTCCACCACGGAACCGGTGGGGGTGGGAACCCGGAAGCTCATGCCCGTGAGCTTGCCCTTGGTCTCGGGAAGCACTTCTCCCACAGCCTTGGCCGCGCCGGTGGTGGAGGGGATGATGTTGATGGCCGCCGCCCGGCCGCCCCGCCAGTCCTTTTTGGAAGGGCCGTCCACGGTCTTCTGGGTGGCGGTATAGGAATGTATGGTCGTCATAAGGCCGGTTTCGATGCCGATGCCTTCCTTAAGGAGCACGTATACGATAGGCGCAAGACAGTTGGTGGTACAACTCGCGTTGGAAATGACATGATCGCCCGCGGGATTGTACTTGTCGTTATTGACCCCCATGACGAATGTGGGAATTTTTTTCTCTTTGCCCTTGGCGGGAGCGGAGATGATGACCTTTTTGGCCCCGGCTTCCAGGTGGCCGAACGCGTTATCTCCGGTGAAAAGGCCGGTGGATTCAATGACGTATTCAACCCCAAGCTTGCCCCAGGGAAGGTTTTTGAGTTCTTTTTCGGCCATAACGCACTGAATTTCATGTCCGTTCACGACGAGAATGTCGTCTTCGGCGGCGCCGGCGCTCTTTTTGGTACTGATCCCGGCCTGCATCCTGCCTTGTGTGGAATCGTATTTCAACTGATAGGCAAAATACTTGGCATCGGTGGTAATATCGGTCACCGCCACTACATCGATCTTATCCTTTCCCAGAAGCCCCTGCCCCACGATAGACTGAAAAACCAGGCGGCCGATGCGTCCGAATCCGTTAATAGCTACTTTCATAGTAAATCCTCCGTTATTATAGATAATACATTAGGTTAGGTTATAGAAGAAATATGAATTATTTGCAAGAGGCACAGGCGGTAATCAGGATGAACGTACAGGAATTTTTAACCACGATTGATGCAGGCAGCGTTACTGCGAAGAATCCCCCGCGCCATCCTCGTATTGCAGCCGGTAGAGCTTCGCGTAAAGCCCCCCGCGGCTGATAAGTTCGTCGTGACGGCCTTCCTCAACAAGGCGGCCGCCTGAAAGAACCAGGATGCGGTCCGCGTGGCGTATGGTGGAAAGCCGGTGGGCAATGACCAGGGAAGTCCGGCCGGCCAAAACCCGCTGTATGCCCAAGCGGATAAGGTGTTCGGTCTCGGTGTCCACGGAACTCGTGGCTTCGTCCAGGACCACCACCGCCGGATTGTGGGCAATGACTCTCGCAAAACTGATAAGCTGCCGCTGTCCCGAAGAAATATTGGCCGCCCCTTCCGAAAGGACGGTCTCATATCCCTTGGGAAGGCGGGATATGAACTCGTGGGCGTGAACCGCACGGGCGGCATCCTCGATTTGGGCCCCGCTCAGGGGAAGGCCCAGGCTGATGTTCTCCGCCACCGTGCCCGAAAACAGGAACACGTCCTGCAATACCGGCAGAACCGACCGGCGCAGTTCTTCCAGGGGAATATCCCGGATAGGAACCCCGTCAAGGCGTATGCTTCCGCCGTCTATGTCCCAGAGCCGGGCCAGCACGTTGGTAATGGTGGTCTTTCCCGCGCCGGTATAGCCCACAATGGCGGCCATTTCTCCGGGGTTTACCGTAAAGGACAGGCCCTTAAGAATCTCTTCCCCGCTCTTGTACGAAAAACGGACGCCTTCGAATTCAATGAGGCCCTTCACCATACCCTGAATCGCGTGTTTCCCCTCATCGGGAATCCGGTCGTCGGTGTCCAGGAGCTTAAAGACCCGTTCGCCCCCGGCCATGGCGGACTGGAGGAGGGTGTACTTTTCCGCTATGTCCGTCACCGGGCCGTAGAACATCCCCATAAGGTTGATAAAGGCGATGAGTACTCCCAGGGAAAGGGAAAGGTTCAGGACCATAACGGCGCCAATGGCAATGATGATCGCCGTCGTAAAGGTAGAAAACCATTCGACTATGGGCCTGAATGTGGCAAAGACGTACATCTCCTGGATATTGGCGTCCAGCAATTCCGTGTTCCTGTGCCCGAATTCGTCAAGGCTCTTCTGTTCGCTCCGGAAAAGCTGAACTACCTGCAGCCCGGAAAGGCGTTCCGAAAGATAGGAATTCACCTTGGACGAAGCGGTACGCTGGTTCCTGAAGGCATCCCTGGCCTTGTTGCGGCTTACCGCGGTAACCGCCAGGACGGGCGGCAAGGTGCAAAAGACCACCAGCGCCAGGCGCGGCGAAAGGACGAATAGGGTAACGAGTACGCCGGCCATCACCGAAAGATCTTTGAGAAAGGCCACGAGGACGGATGTGAAGAATTCGTTGATGGTTTCCACGTCCCCGGTCAGACGGGTCACGATGCGGCCCACGGGGTGGCGGGAAAGAAAATTCGTGGATTGGGACGCGGTTTTCCTGAAAAGTTCAAGGCGCATGTCCTTCATGACCCGCTGGCCTATGAGCGTGGTGATCCAGGTTTGGATGACGGTACAGGCAAGGACCAGGACCAGAACCAGCAGAAGAAGAAGGGCTATGCGTCCAAGATACCCCAAATCCCGCCCCCGGATGCTCCTGATCTCGCTCAGGGAAAGGGCGTAGAGGTCGGAGGTCTTGACGGCGGCGGCGTCTTTGTCCCGCAGGAATATTTCGGGATGGGCCTCCATGACGGCGACGGCAGAGTCCCCGCCGGTATATGAAAAGGCGTACCACCCGTCGCCGGAAAGGATGCCCCGTTCCGCTAGTTCTCTCTCCGCCTTTCCGGAGAACCGGGTGTCCGATCCCTGGGACACGAAGAACATCCCTTTGATAAAGAGGCCGCGTTTCAACGCCAGAACGCGGTCCAGGACCGCCCGCGTTTCCACGGACAGCGCGGCTTCCTCCGGCGTGGCGCCGGGGTCCGGTATTTTCAGGGCCAGGGTCCGGGCAAGGATTGCCTCGTCTATCACCCGTTGCTGCATCACCGGGACCAGGAGTTCCCCCACGGTGGAAAGCGCAAGGGTAAAAAGCATGACGGCCATAAGGAGCTTGTACGGCTTTATATATGAAAGGATGCGTTTAACGATACGGCCGTCGTATCCCTTTACCACTTCTTCGGTTTCAAAGTATTCAGACACTGCCGCCCCCCTCCGCCTGCTCAAGCTGCTGCAACGCGGCCATTTTAGCGTAAAAGCCCCCCAGGGCGGCGAGTTCCTGAGGGCTCCCGGACTCAGAGATGCGGCCCCTGTCCAGAACCACCACCAGGTCCGCGTTCCTCAGGGTGGACACCCGGTGAGAGATGATAATCGTGGTCCTGCCCCGGCGTTCCGCAAGGAGGGAGGTAAGGACCCGCTTTTCGGTTTCCGCGTCCACGGCGGAAAGGGAATCGTCCAGGATGAGGATCTCCGGGGCACCTATCACCGCGCGGGAAATGGCCACCCGCTGTTTCTGCCCGCCCGAAAGGGTAAGCCCCCGTTCGCCTATCAGGGTATCCCAGCCTGAGGAAAAGGAATCCAGGTCCTGGTCTATGGCCGAAAGCCCCGCCGCCCGGAACAAAAGTTCCTCTTCCTTGCGGGCAAGCGTCTGATCCGGGGGAAGCGCCCGGTTTTCCGCCCGCTGTCTCCCGCCGGCGGCAATCCCGTAGCGGATGTTATGCTTTATCGAATCTGAAAAAAGATAACTGTCCTGGGGGGTCACCCCGAAAAGGGAACGGAGTTCCCCAAGGTCCCAATCCCCCACGGGGACGCCCTTGATCAGGACCGTACCGGGCGGAGGGTCCACCGTGCGGGTCAGGGTCTTGATCAGGGTCGATTTCCCCGATCCGGTACGGCCCAGGATGCCCACAATGATCCCTTCATGCACCGACAGGCTGACGCCCTTAAGCACATCCCTGCCGCCGCCGGGATACCTGAAACTGAGGTCCCGTATCTCCACCAGGGGAACCGCCGCTCCGGGACGCGGGCGGACCGGCGTTGCGGGAGACACAATGGAAGGCTTGCGTTCCATCACTTCATTTATCCGCGTAAGGCTTGCCGCGCCCCGCTGTATCATGTTCACCATAAAACCCGCCCCCATGAGGGGCCAAATCAGCATCTGAAAGTACGCAAAGAGGGCCGTCATGTCTCCGGGCGTCATGGTTCCCTCAATCACCTGTATCCCCCCGACGAAAATCAGTATCAGGGAAGTAATGCCCGAAAGGAACGAAATAAGGGGGAAGAAGACCCCGTACAGTTTGACCAGGGCCATGTTGGCCGCCTGGTAATCCTCGTTGGTTTCGGCGAATTTCCTGATGAACCACCATTCCTTGACAAAGGACTTGACTACTCGAATCCCCGCGAAGGTCTCCTGGACCGTATCGCTCATGGCCGAGTAGGTTTCGTTGGCCCGGTGGAAGCGTTTCCCTATAACCCGCCCGAAGAGCAGGATGAGCAGGGTGATGGGCGGCAGGGGAAGGATCGCAAAAAGGGCGGTACGGGCATCCTGAATGAAGATGATGGTGAGGATGGCCGCCACCATGATGGTACCGTCTACCAGTGCCACAAAGCCCCACCCTATGGCCATGCGGATTTGCCCTATGTCGTTGGTAGCCCTGGCCATAAGGTCCCCTATCTTGTTCTCCTGATAAAAATCGTAGGAAAGGGTAAGGAGATGCCCGAAAAGCCGGCTCCGCATCTCGGCCTCAATGCGCCGGGAAGATCCGTGGATGAAGTAACGCCACAGGAAGCGGCCCAGGCAGACGACGGCCATAACTCCCGTCATGGCCAGAGAGAGAACGCCTACCCGCGCCCACTGAAATTCGCCCAAAGAGATGAGGTCTATGGCCCGGCGCATTAATTGGGGAATCACCATCTGGGCGGCGTCTATAAGAAGAAGGCATACGAACCCTCCAAGATATTGCCGCCGGTACCGGTATAAATAAGGCAGTACGGTCCTGAAGACCCTGAAGGATACTTTTTGCATCTTATTCTTTCTTCTGTTGTATTTCCTGCCGCTTTCTGATATCCAACTCCAATTTCGTATGCCAAATTTCGATCTTTCGCCGCACCGCTTCGGCTTCTTCCCGGTCGCCCATCACCGCCAGGATGCGTTTAAGGGCGCCGAGAAAATCGATCCCCATCTGATAATCTTCTATCCGGGTGGTGGACATCTCATACCTTTCCCGGTAGCGATCCGCCGCCTGGGAAAGAAGCCGCCGTACGAGCCTTAAATGGTACATGGAGGGCTCATAGTTGGGAGATCGGGGATCCGTATTCGTTACGGCGTTTTTCATGTCCAGAAGGTTCTTCGTCACCGCCGCATACCGGCCTTCAATCTCCACAAAGGACCACCTCCATTTAGTATTGTCCCCGTACGCGTTTTCCAGAAGCTGAATGGCAAGGCCTAACTTGCGGACCAGAAAATACCGCTGGGCCGAATCCATGGAGGCTATCTCCGCCATCTTGTCTTCGTATTCCGAAAACCCCGCGTCTACCAGTCCGGTAACCACCTGCTCCAGGTAAATAATACTTTTATACAGGCTCTTTCTGGCATCGTTTAGGGCGTCTTCGTTCTTGACCTTTAATACTGCTACCGAAACTCCGTTCAAAATGATGTAATACGAAGTCAGGTTAAGCATATCGTCAACCAGCGCGAGGCGCTTAAACGCCGCATTCACGGGGTTCTGCTGGATAATGGGCAACTGTTTCTTTTCCCGCTTCAGAATCGCCTCTATCTCCGTCCGGTAAGGCGCGATCTTTTCAAAATACAGGCGGCGATCCTGGTCGGAAACCTTAGCCATACAGTCCCCGCGCATACTTTGAAAGAAGGGCGTCCGCGTGGGCTAAGGCGGCCTTGCCCCCGGAATCCCCCGCCAGCATACGGGCTATCTCCTCTCGCCGTGCGTTCCCGCGCAAAACGGAAACGGCAGTCACCGTCCTTCCTCCATCGCTATGTTTTTCCACCTTCAGATGATTATCCGCGCGAACAGCGATACTGGCAAGATGGGTAACGCAAAATATCTGCTTTACCGCCCCTATTCTCGCAAGATAATCCCCCACCGCAAGGGCGACTTCTCCCCCTATCCCCGTGTCTATCTCGTCGAAGATAAGGGTCTCCGGGGAAGTATCCGAAACGCTGTTTCCTGAAACTCCGTTTCTTGAAACTCCGTTTCCAGCGTCCTGAGGGCTGTCCGCGCCGGCAAGGATGGTCTTGACGGCCAGCATCACCCGCGAAAGCTCCCCGCCCGAAGCTATCCTGGTCAGTTCCTTCAGCGGCTCCCCGGCATTGGCGGA
>JAIRSL010000070.1 GCA_031255475.1 Treponema sp. | reverse complement strand
TTTTTTTGACCGTCACGGGCTTCGGCCCGCGTTATCCCACGGCCGCCCTTTAGTATTCCTGCAATGAAAGTTTAATGCCCTACAGTCTGCGTGTACGGAGAATGCGGCAAAACATCTTTGCTTTTCGCGCGCGTATCCTGATACGGCCGTTTTTGTGTTGACAGAAACAACGCGATCCTTGCTTGACAAAAAACAATAAACGAATTATTCTGTCCAAAGTAAAAACGGTTTCGGGATAATAATTTCGAGACCGTTAAAGCAGAGGTTTTATTGTGAGAGAACTGTGTTATTTATGGCCGCGTAAAGAATTATCCGCCGATTTTTTCATATACAGTACTATTTATGTTATATGATCCTGATAATCTCATCTGATATTTTTTCTATTTTCAGTTGATTGCTGAAGTCCGCCGTATAACGGCGTTTCCACATTCCGCCGGCAACCGGAGCTTCCCATCAGAACCGGAGTTTTGAGGGGACGTTTATCCATTTTATTTATATGAGGAGTATTTATGAAATTAAAATATCGTTTAAGCCTTATCGTTATTTCGGTTATGATCGTCATCGTGGCGGCCATATCTGTCATTTTGCTGAACCACGCATCTTCCATGCAGATGACTACCGCAAAGGAAAGCCAGGAACGGCTCGCCGCGGAACAGGCGCGGGTCATCCAGATGCGTTACGAAAACTTTTTGCGAATCGCCTATACCCTGGCGAATACCCTGGCTGATTTTGATAAAGCCGAACCGGGCAGGCAGCGCAACCGTTTTGATCAGTTCATGGAATCGATTCTGCAGTCCGAAGAACGGCTTACCGGGGTTTTTGTTGTCTTTAAGCCCGATACCATAGATCCGGGCTTTGACGCCGCTTTTGCGGGGCAACCCGGCTGTACCGGAACCGGCCAGTGGGCCAACTGGTATACCCGGCGGTCCGGGGAAATTGAACACCTTACTTACAACGATATAGGGACGATCATGGAGACCCTCAACGGGCCTGACGCGCGGAAAGAGTTGATATACGATCCCGTACCCGAACTCGTGTCCGGCAAGAATGCCTATACGGTGAAGATCACCGTACCGGTTGTTCACCGCAGGACAAACCAGGTGGTAGGCCGGGTCGGTGTAAATTTCAATACCGCGTATACCCAGCCGGTGATTGACAACATCATAGACAACCCGGCCACGCGGGAGATCAACGCCATGACGGTTTATTCCAATAACGGGACCATCATCGCCAGTTATAGTACCGACCAAATCGGAAAATCCCTCAAGGACGCGCAGAGCTCCCTCTACGAAAGTGATACCGACAGGGCCCAGGAGGCGGTGATGCGGGGAGAAAAACAGGTTTTTTCGGCGTATTCGACAGTCTTAAAGAAAAACCTGGAACTTATCCTCTATCCTTTTACCATCGGCGAAACCAATGTCAGTTGGGCCGTGATGCTCGGTACGGAGAGAGATATTATCCTTCAAGAAGTCAATGCCCTGACCACCTTTACCATCATCATCGCGGCGATTGCGGTACTCATCGCGGCGGGCATCATCTTTGCTGTTTCTAAACGCATCACCAAACCTATCGTCAATATAGCCCTCACCCTCAAGGATATATCCGAGGGAGAAGGGGACCTCACCAAGACGGTTACCTATGATGCGAAAGACGAGATCGGCGATATGGCCCGGTACTTTAACGCGACGCTGGAAAAGATCAGGAACCTGGTGGCTACCATCAAGAAGCAGTCTATTGCCCTCTTCGACACGGGGAACGAACTTGCCGCCAATATGTCCGAAACCGCCGCCGCGATCAATGAAATCGCCGCCAATATCCAGAGCATCAAGGGCCGGGTGATCAACCAGTCCGCCTCGGTAACCGAAACCAACGCGACCATGCAGCAGATCACTGTCAACATTGATAAACTCAAAAGCCATGTGGACCGCCAGAGCAATAACGTGGCTCAATCTTCATCGGCTATTGAACAGATGCTTGCAAATATTAGTTCTGTCACCCAGACTCTGATTAAAAACACCGATAATGTCAAAGAACTGTTGGGGGCCTCCGAAGTGGGGCGTTCGGGACTTCAGGAAGTGGCGGCGGACATCCGGGAGATTGCCCAGGAATCCGAAGGGCTCCTGGAGATCAACGCGGTGATGGAGAATATCGCCAGCCAGACGAACCTCCTGTCCATGAACGCGGCGATAGAGGCGGCCCACGCCGGAGAAGCGGGGAAAGGCTTCGCGGTAGTGGCCGACGAGATACGGAAACTGGCGGAAAATTCCGGGGAACAGTCCAAAACCATCAGCATGGTGCTTAAAAAGATTAAAGAGTCCATCGACAAGATAAGCAGATCCACCGCCGGCGTTCTGAACAAGTTTGAGGCCATAGACAGCGGGGTCAGGACCGTATCGGACCAGGAAGAGAATATCCGCAACGCCATGGAGGAACAGAATTCGGGGGGCCAACAGATTCTGGAAGCCATCGGCCAATTGAACGATGTTACCCAAATGGTCAAAGAGGGTTCCGAGAAGATGCTTGAGGGGAGCCGGCAGATAATACAGGAGAGCAAGAACCTGGAACTGGTAACCGGTGAGATAAGCAACGGGATGAGTGAAATGTCCACCGGGGCGGATCAGATCAACGCGGCTGTAGAACGGGTGAACGTAATCAGCGGGGATAACAAAGAAAACATCGACATCCTCGTGAAAGAGATAGGGAAATTTAAAATAGAGAATTGAAACGCGATACCCCGCCGGCCGCAGGGATTGACGGGCCGGCGGAAACAGGGATCGCCGCCCCCGCCCGCGGTTACGCCGTCCAAAGGCGGGCGGGCATCCCGGAAAGCGTTTCCTCGTCAACCCCCTCCAGAACCGGCGGCGCGTCCCCGGCGGCGGCCACACGCCGGCCGTCGGGAAGACACGCCGGGTTCGTGACAACCCTTTGGAACCGTGACGCCTGCCGCGCTTTGCGTATACATCCTCCTATCGGCGTGGTTTTTTGCAAAATTTTGCTTGACCTTTTCCCGTTTATGTAAGTATTTTTAGTTAAACAGTTCGAAAATTCAATTTATTTGTTTGGAAAAAAGTGATGAATGAAGAATTCGCTGAACAGACGGAAGGCATGACATCCGAAAACGGAGAATCCGGGGAAGCGGCGGGAAAAACGCCGGAATGTCTGGATGATAAGGCAAAAATTGCCGCTTTGGAGGCCGAACTGGCGGAACGGAACGACCAATACCTTCGGAAAGCGGCGGATTTTGAGAACTTCCGCAAACGGATGATCCGGGAAAAGCAGGACGCCATTGATTTTGCAAACCGGGAACTATTGCGGGACATTCTCCCCGTCATCGACGACTTTGAACGGGCCATACAGTCCGCCGCCACATCGCAGGATTTTAACAGTTTTTACGAAGGGATCGGCATGATCGAAAAACAGCTCACTTCCCAACTGGAAAGCAAGTGGGGGTTGAAACGCTTTGATTCCGTCGGGGAAATCTTCGATCCTAACCTGCACGAGGCGCTGATGATGGAACGATCCGCGGACGTTGCCGAACCCATGGTTAAGGAAGATCTTCTAAAGGGTTACTTGCTGAGAGACAGGATCCTCAGGCCCGCCAAGGTGATGGTCGTAATGCCCGAAGCGCCTTCCGCCGGGGATACGGATTCGTCAATTTCCGCGGATTCGCAGTCTGAAGGAATCCAAAACTCCGGTACGGAAAAGACCGGGGATTAAAGATAGAGAAAAGAGGAGTCTAAATTAAGATGGGAAAGATAATTGGAATCGACTTGGGAACCACAAACTCATGCGTAGCCGTCCTGGAAGGCGGAGAACCGGTAGTCATCCAGAACTCCGAAGGGGGACGGACCACTCCTTCCATCATCGGTTTCACCGGTAAGGGCGAACGGGTGGTGGGCCAGCCCGCAAAAAACCAAATGATCACCAATCCGGAAAATACCGTTTATTCGATCAAACGCTTTATGGGACGCCGGTATTCTGAAGTAAGCAACGAGATGAAGCTGGTCCCCTATAAAGTGGTCGAACAGGCCGATGACGTGCGGGTGCATATCGACGGAAAGAACTATTCCCCCCAGGAAATTTCCGCCTTTGTGCTCCAGAAGATGAAGCAGACCGCCGAGGACTACCTGGGCGAGACCGTGACCGAGGCGGTCATCACCGTGCCGGCTTACTTTAACGACGCCCCGCGCCAGGCTACCAAGGACGCGGGGAAGATCGCGGGCCTGGATGTTAAGCGCATCATCAACGAACCTACCGCCGCTTCCCTGGCTTTCGGCTTCAATAAAGATCAGAAGAAAGAAAAGACCATCGCCGTCTACGATTTAGGGGGCGGGACTTTCGATATTTCCATCCTGGAACTGGGCGAAGGGGTTTTTGAGGTAAAGTCCACGAACGGCGACACCCACCTGGGAGGAGACGACTTTGACCGGCGCATCATGGAATGGCTCATCACCGAGTTCAGGCAGGACACGGGCATCGATCTGGGCCAGGACCGTATGGCCCTGCAACGGCTCCGGGAAGCCGCGGAAAAGGCGAAAATCGAGCTTTCCGCCATGCAGACCACGGAAGTGAATCTGCCCTTTATTACGGCGGACCAGGCCGGTCCCAAACACCTGCAAAAGAGCCTGACCAGGGCGAAATTCGAGCAGTTGGTAAACGATCTGCTGGAACGGTCCAAGGAACCCTGCAAGAAGGCCCTGTCCGACGCGGGCCTGGGCGCGGATCAGATCGACGAGATCATCCTGGTCGGCGGTTCCACCCGTATTCCCGCCGTTCAGCAGATCGTTAAGGACCTGTTTAAGAAGGAACCCAACAGAGGGGTCAACCCCGACGAGGCGGTGGCCGTAGGCGCGGCGATACAGGGCGGCATCCTGGGCGGGGACGTGAAAGACGTGCTCCTCCTGGACGTTACCCCCCTGTCCCTGGGCATAGAAACCCTGGGCGGCGTCATGACCCGGCTCATCCCGCGGAACACCACCATTCCCACCCGGAAGAGCCAGATCTTCTCCACCGCCGCCGATGGGCAGACTGCGGTATCCATCCAGGTTCTCCAGGGCGAGCGGGAAATGGCGAGCCAGAACCGCGTCCTGGGGCGTTTCGACCTGGTGGGTATTCCGCCCGCGCCCCGGGGGGTTCCGCAGATAGAGGTAACTTTCGATATAGACGCCAACGGCATAGTCCATGTATCCGCCAAAGACCTTGGAACCGGCAAGGAACAGAAGATCCGCATAGAAAGTTCTTCCGGCCTTTCGGATTCTGATATCGATCGCATGGTGAAGGAGGCGGAACTCCACGCCGAAGAGGATAAGCGGGAAAAGGAAAAGGCCGAAGCCCGGAACGAAGCGGATACCATGATCTACGGTACCGAAAAGAACATCAAAGAACTGGGCGACAAAGTAAACGCGGCGGATAAAGCCAAGGCGGAAGAGGCCATTGCCGATCTGCGCCGGGCTCTGGAAGGCGGCGACACCCAGGCCATCAAGGACAAAACCGAAGCCCTCAAGCAGGTTTCCTATAAGATAGCCGAAGAGGTCTACAAGCAGTCAGGCGCCCAGCAACAAGGGCCGGGTCCCGACGGCCAGGCCGGCGGTTTCCAGAGCCAGGACGGAGGCGATAATACCAAAAACGCCGAAGATGTGGACTACGAGGTTGTAGACGATAAATAGTGAAAAAATGAACCGCGGGCTTTACGGACGGGTTTATGGGCGTTTCCGTTCCTATGGCCTGTTGAGAAGGCCCGTGGTTAAATTCATTAAAGGGGTCCGATGTGGCCAAGCGTGATTACTATGAAGTGTTGGGACTGCAAAAAGGCGC
>JAIRSL010000329.1 GCA_031255475.1 Treponema sp. | reverse complement strand
ACCGTCAAAAGACATTACCGGCAGTCTTAACGCACGGCAGGGATAAATCTTGTAATCATCGGAAAACCCGCGTATTATTATTACCATGACGGTAAAAGAAATCGCCGGACTTGCGGGCGTGTCCATAGGAACGGTGGATCGCGTGATCCACCGGCGGGGCAGGGTTTCTCCCGCTACATCGGCCAGGGTACAAAAGATAATCGATCAATACGAGTTTATCCCGAATCCCCTGGCGGGGAGCCTTAAGCGGAACAGAGCGTACCGTTTCGCCGCCCTGCTGCCCAAAAGGAATCAGGACGCGGGGTATTGGGGGCAGGCATTACAGGGCATTCTGGAAGGGGCCGGGGAAATCGCTCCCCTGGGAGTGGAAACGGAGATTTTTGAATACGACCGGTACAATTCCCGTGAATTTCAAACCCTCTCCGGCGCCATACTGGAAAAGAAACCCGACGGCCTCATCGTTCCTCCGGTCAGGCCGGAAAAAACCAGGCTCTTCATCAATACAATTCAGGAGATGGGTATCCCGTATATTTTCTTTGACGCCGATATTCCGGACATGAATCCTCTCTGCCGCATAGGACAGGACCCTTTTAAGGGGGGTTATCTTGCGGGCCGCCTGATACGCCTTTTTGCCGGAACCATCACCGATCCTGTCGGAGTATTGGACGCCCACGGCGAGGATTACCACATTACCCGGCGCAGGGACGGTTTTGTGAAATATGCGCGGGAATACAAGTTTCCGGTGATCGTCAAGGAATATTCCGATCTCCGGGGGACTGAAATCTCTAAAGAAGAAATCATTCTTTTTCTAAAAAAAAATACGGACCTTGCGGGCTTATTCATCACCAACTGCATGGTGTACCGGGCATCCGCGGCGCTGGAGTCCCGTAAGGGCCGGCGTAAATTGTTCCTGGTGGGTTACGACCTTATTCCCAGAAACAAGCGGCTCCTTAGGGATGGGCTCGTCGATGCGATCATATCCCAGCGCCCCGCAGAACAAGGGCGTGAAGCCCTGCGGTATTTGTACCAATTCGTTGTTCTTAAACAGAACATCCCGCCCAGAGTCGAGATCCCCCTGGATGTCTACATCAGGGAAAATGTCCCGGTTTGAATGAGCAAATTCAGACTGAAAATTCGGATTGAAAATGATTGACACCGGGCTTAAACCGGGTATAAGCTGTATAAAGGTGTGTACGTACACGCAAATTTTATCAACTTGAAGGTGCGCGGTATGGAATTATCTTCCGGACAGGCAAAAATTGACGGGAAAACATTTCTTGGGATTGAACTGGGATCTACCCGTATCAAGGCGGTATTGATCAATGAAAATTTCGATCCTGTGGCGTCAGGAAATCATGACTGGGAAAACAGGCTGCTGGACGGCGTTTGGACGTATAGTCTTGACGATGTTTGGGCAGGGCTTCAAAGCTGTTTCCGTTCCCTGGCCCGGGATGTGGAGGCCCGCCGCAAAGAGCCTTTAAGCGGAGTGCCGATAGCGGCCATAGGCATTTCCGCCATGATGCACGGGTATCTCGTGTTCGACAAAGAAGGAAAGCAGCTTGTTCCCTTCAGAACCTGGCGGAATACCATAACCGAAAAAGCCGCGGCGGAACTTACGGAAACGTTCGGTTTCAACATACCCCAGCGGTGGAGCATAGCCCATCTTTACCAGGCCGTCTTAAACAAAGAACCCCATGTAAAAGACATCGCTTTTTTGACCACCCTTGCCGGTTACGTACACTGGAAACTAACGGGTAAAAAAGCGCTGGGTATCGGCGACGCTTCCGGCGTGTTCCCCATAGACGGTACGGTGAACAACTACCACTCCCGCATGATCGGGCAGTTTGACGCGCTGGCCGGAGATCCGGGCTGGAAACTGGAAGAGATTCTCCCTGCCGTCCTGAACGCCGGGGATGACGCGGGAACCCTCACCGAAGAAGGCGCCCGGCTCCTCGATCCTTCGGGGGCGTTAAAGGCGGGAATTCCCTTTTGCCCGCCCGAAGGCGATGCGGGAACCGGTATGGTCGCCACAAACAGTGTTGCGGAACGGACAGGGAATGTTTCCGCCGGAACATCGGTATTCGCCATGGCGGTGCTGGAAAAGGAACTTTCGCGGGTATATACGGAAATCGACATGGTTACTACCCCCGGCGGAAAACCCGTAGCAATGGTGCACTGTAACAGCTGTACTTCGGACCTGGACGCCTGGGCCGGCCTGTTCAGGGAAGCCGCCGAACTCTTTGTTCCCAAAGTCGAAAAAAGGGAACTCTACGATTTGCTTTATTACCAGGCCCTTAAAGGAGAAGCGGACGGCGGCGGACTCTTGTCGTACAATTACTATTCGGGAGAACCCATCACCGGCCTTGAACAGGGAAGGCCCCTGTTTACACGCGCCCCGGACAGCCGCCTTACCCTGGCCAACTTCATGCGGACCATCCTGTATTCGGCCGTGGCTACCTTAAAGACAGGCATGGATATTTTGATGAAGCAGGAGCGGGTGCGCCTTGACCGCCTTTTAGGACACGGCGGGCTTTTCAAAACCGAAGGGGTGGGTCAGCGTTTTATGGCCGCCGCCCTGGGCGTCCCCGTGGGCGTGATGGTTTCCGCCGGAGAAGGCGGGGCCTGGGGTATAGCCCTCCTTGCGGCCTACATGCTTAAAAAAGACGGGATGACGCTGGAAACATTCCTCGCGCAAAAAGTGTTTGCCGCGAATTCAGGAACATGGGTGTCTCCCGAAGCGGAGGATGTGCGGGGTTTTGAGGCATTTATGAAGCGTTATACGGAAGGGCTGGCTATAGAAAAGGCCGCCGTAAATCATCTGAAATAAGAACATCTAGAATACTGTCAGGGGGTAAAAAATGATCGATTTAAAGAAATACGAATTCTGGTTTATTGTGGGGAGTCAGGACCTTTACGGGGACGAGACATTAAAACAGGCGGCGGATAACGCCAGGATAATGGCCGGGGAACTTGCCGACGATCCTGTCCTGCCGGGGACGCTGGTCCTAAAGCCTGTGGCAGTTACCCCGCAGATGATACGGAAACTGTTTGCAGAAGCGAACGCCTGTGAAAACTGCGCGGGCATCATCACATGGATGCACACTTTTTCTCCGTCAAAGATGTGGATTCAGGGCCTTGCGGCAAACAGTAAACCTATCCTGCATCTTCACACGCAGTTTAACCGGGATATTCCCTGGGATTCCATAGACATGGATTTTATGAACCTGAATCAGTCCGCCCACGGGGACCGGGAACACGGCTACATTTACACCCGTATGCGGCTTCCCCGGAAAGTGGTAGCCGGCCACTGGCAGGAGGGTGAAGTTCGCCGGCGTATCGGCGTGTGGATGCGGGCGGCGGCGGCGGCCCTGGACGGGAAGAACGCGGTGGTCCTGCGCCTGGGCGATAACATGCGGGAAGTCGCCGTTACCGAAGGCGACAAAGTGGAAGCCCAAATCCGGTTCGGCTGGCAGGTGAACACCTGGGGCATAGGGGATCTGGCCGCCGCCTTCGCCGGAATAAGCGATGGCGAGGCGGAAAAACTGCTGGGTGAATATGCAGAAAAGTACGACCTTGCGGCGGAAGTAAAATTGCCGGGTCCGGCGCGTCAGGCGGCGCGGGAACAGGCGAAGATAGAGATTGCCCTTAAAGCCATGCTCGAACGGGAAGGGGCCGGAGCCTTCACCACCACATTCCAGGACCTCCACGGCCTGCCCCAGCTTCCGGGACTCGCGTCCCAGCGGCTTATGGAGCAGGGTTACGGTTTCGGCGCCGAAGGGGACTGGAAACAGTCCATGCTGGTCCGGGCCGCCAAGATCATGGCGTCGGGCCTTTCCGGGGGCGTTTCTTTTATGGAAGATTACACCTATCATTTTGAACCGGGAAAAGAAGCGGCCCTGGGCGCCCACATGCTGGAAGTGTGTCCCACTATCGCCGGGCAAAAGCCCCGGTTAGAGGTACACCCCTTGGGCATAGGCGGCAAAGCCCCGCCCGCCCGTCTGGTCTTTGACGCGGCGCCGGGCCGGGCGGTACTGGCCACGATAGTGGACCTGGGAGACCGTATGCGCATGGTGGTCAATGATGTGGAGGCCGTTAAAATTGAGCGGGCCATGCCGAAGCTCCCCGTGGCCCGTGCTTTATGGAAACCCTATCCCAACCTGAGGGATGCCGCGGAATCCTGGATACTCTGCGGCGGCGCGCATCATTCGGTGTACGCCGCGGCCCTTACGGCGGAATACTTTCGGGACTGGGCGGAAATGATGAACATCGAATTCATCCACATCGGCAAAGATACCAATCCGGCGCGCCTGCAAGACGAACTCCGTTGGGCGGACGCCTATTGGTCCGGTCGTTAGCAAGCAACGGGAGGTATTTGTATGGATGCGTATAAGACCCTGAGAGAAGAAGCATACGAGGCGAACATGGAAATACCCCGCCGGAATCTGGCGATCTACACCTGGGGCAATGTATCGGCCTTTGATCCCGGCCTGGGAGTTTTTGCGATAAAACCTTCCGGCGTTGCCTACGGGGAATTGAAGCCCGAATCCATGGTGACGGTGGACCTGGACGGGAGGGTCCTTGACGGAAAGCTGCGGCCTTCTTCGGATACCGAGACCCACCGCATCCTTTACCGGGAATTCGGCGGCATACGCGGGGTGACCCATACCCATTCGCCCTATGCCGTAGCCTGGGCTCAGGCGCGGAAGCCGGTCCCGGTCTTCGGCACGACCCACGCGGATTACGGCGCCGAAGCCATTCCCTGTTCCGAATACATGAGCGAAGAAGCGGTTGGGAACGACTACGAGTTGGAGACGGGAAACCTCATCGCGGAGACGTTCCGGAAACAAGGCAAGAACCCCGCCCATATACCCATGGTCCTGGTCGCGGGCCACGGTCCCTTTACCTGGGGGAACAGCGCGGCCCAATCCGTTTACCATGCCGCGGTACTGGAGGAAATCTGCAAGATGGCCCACCTGACCCTTGCCCTGGACCCCCTCGCCGGTGAATTGCCCGGATACATAAAACGCAAGCATTGGGAACGGAAACACGGGCCGGGCGCGTATTACGGACAAGGCGGGCAATGAGCGGCCCGCCGCGGAACGCTAAAGAGGGTATTTTCATATTCCGGATTAAAATCATCCCTTATGACGCAGGTGGTTTTTGTCTGGTCAGTCAGCATTTCAATACCAGTGACGGCAAGGCTGCCTGAAGCACTAAGCGCCGGTATACAAGGGGGCGCGGCTTTCATTTGCCTGAAAGCCGGTCTGAAAGAGAAGCCGGCCATCCTGGAAGAATTCGTCCGTCCTGTTTCTTTCCCTCCTGAATGGTTTTGTCAATGGAATTCGTCGGAAGCTGGTTATACCATCTATAGCTAAATGCCGGCCTATCCATAAAGCGATCCCGCGCCGGATTGAGGACTATTACCGGTACGACCTAAGCTATCTTGCCAGATCGTCTCTTTTTGGGGCATATTAGATGTATTGATGAGCCCGGAACAGGAAGACGCCCTCTACGATTTTCTCGAAAATATTACGGAGCCATTTTCCCTTGAGAATGT
>JAIRSL010000325.1 GCA_031255475.1 Treponema sp. | reverse complement strand
GTCATGGCGGTGGAGATCAAGACCAAACCCTCTATTAACGATATAAATGCCCATATTGAACGCATGGAAAAATTACGCGCCTACGCTGATTTACACGATGATAAACGGGCCTATCTGGGAGCTATTGCGGGGGTAGTTTTCAACGAAAGTGAAAAGACTTATGCCCTGAAAAAAGGCTTTTACGTCATTGAGCCCTCCGGGGATACCTTCACCATTACCGAACCGGCAGGAAACTACCACCCCCACGAATGGTAACCGCCCCGTATACGCTTACTTAGAATATTTAACCGCAATGTCGAATCGACCCTTTGGTTCGTATAGGAATTTTTGACCACGGACCAATCCGTCAATCCTCTTTCCTCTCTTTTATGCGTTTATCCTGTCGCGCACGCCTTTGACGGCTTTTCATTTAATGATACAATCAACAAATTACGTATGCGGATATTTTCGGCATACAGCGAAAGGGGAATCTTATGAAAATCGTACAAACGGAAACAGCGCCCGCCGCCATCGGGCCGTATTCACAGGGATTGATTTCGGGCAATTTGGTCTTTACATCCGGGCAGATACCGCTTTCCCCGGAAACCGGCGAAGTGACCGGCGCAACGATTGCGGAGCAGACCGGGCAGGTTATCGCAAACCTGAAGGCGGTGCTCGAAGCCGCGGGGAGTTCCCTGGAGCGCGTGGTAAAGACCACCTGCTTTCTCGCGGACATGGGAGATTTCGCCGCGTTCAACGAAGTCTACGCGAAACACTTTACGGGAAAACCCGCGCGGTCAACCGTGGCGGTAAAACAGCTTCCTAAAAACGTGATGGTAGAAATTGAAGCCGTTGCGGAATTGGGCTGACGGTTTTAGCGCTGTCGCGTAACCGGTAATTTTTTGCTAAGGAGCGTACTGTGATCGATTTTGATGCAATTAAAAGAGCGGCCAAGGGATACGAAGAAGACATGACGCGGTTTCTCAGAGATCTTGTGCGTCTTCCCGGCGAAAGCTGCGGGGAAAAAGAAACTGCGGCGCGTATGGTCGAAGAAATGAAAAAAATCGGGTTTGACGAGGCGGGTATAGACCCCATGGGCAACGTCATCGGCTATATGGGGACGGGAAAAACCCTTATTGCCTTTGACGGCCATATCGATACCGTCGGCATCGGGAACCGGGCCAACTGGGATTTTGACCCCTACGAAGGGTACGAGAACGAAACCGAAATAGGCGGACGGGGGACCTCGGATCAGCTGGGAGGACCCGTGGCGGCAGTCTACGCCGCGAAGATCATGAAAGACCTGGGCCTCTTCAACGGCGCGTACCGCGTCATGGTTACCGGGACGGTACAGGAAGAAGACTGTGACGGCCTCTGCTGGGAATATATCATCAAGGAAGAGGGAATTAGGCCCGAATTTGTGGTGATCACCGAACCTACCAACGGCAACATCTACCGGGGCCAGCGCGGGCGTATGGAGATCCGGGTGGAGGCGCGGGGGGTCTCCTGCCACGGTTCCGCGCCGGAACGGGGGGATAACGCTATCTACAAGATGGGCGAAATCCTTGGGGAGGTGAAGGAACTCAACACCCGGCTTAAAGACGACGCCTTTCTGGGCAAAGGGACCCTGGCGGTTTCGCAAATCTACTTTAGTTCCCCCTCCCGCTGCGCCGTGGCGGACATGTGCGCCATATCCATAGACCGGCGTCTTACCTGGGGCGAAACCTACCGGAGCGCCCTGGAAGAGATACGCGCCCTGCCCGGGGTAAAAAAATACGCCGCCGAAGTATCCATGTACCGGTACGACCGGCCCAGCTATACCGGCGTGGTCTATCCCATAGACTGCTATTTTCCCGCCTGGATCATCCCCGAAGACGCCCCGCAGGTCAGGGCCATGGTAGACGCCTATAAAGGCATGTACGGCGAACCCAAAGTCGGCGCATGGACTTTCTCTACCAACGGCGTTGCCGTTATGGGCCGGAACAACATACCCTGCATAGGCTTTGGGCCGGGCAGGGAAGAAGAAGCCCACGCGCCGAACGAGAAAACCTGGAAGGCGGATCTGGTGCGCTGCGCCGCAGTCTACGCCGCCCTCCCGCGAATTTATACGGAAACCGGACATTGACGCGCGTTCCGTACCCACGGAACCATATACGCCTGCAATTTGTACAAAGTCCCTGTACTCTGTACATGGCATAAACATAAAAAAAATAATATCGTCACTATTTATGGAAAAGTTGACGCTGTCCGCCCTTATCGGCGAAGGCATGGTTTTACAGCAGGGCGTTCCGGTTCCTCTGCGGGGCAGGGCGCGCCCGCATACGCGGGTTACGCTTGGTTTTTTGGGGAACTCCTACACCACGGAGTCCGACAGCCGGGGCGGATGGCAGATGGTACTGGCCCCGATGGGCCCCGGCGGTCCGTATAGCATGGAGTTCAGTTCCGCCGGAGAAACCATCAGGATAGGCGATATTTATTCCGGGGACGTATGGCTGTGCTCGGGGCAGTCCAACATGGAACTGCCCATGGAACGCATTAAGGATGATTTTCCCGAAGAATGGCGGACGCCGGTGAACAGTCTGATACGCCAGTTCGCGGTTCCCCAGGAATGGGATTTCTCCGGCCCCCGGCAGGAACTTTCCGGCGGCGCGTGGACGCCGGCCTCGAAAGAGGCCCTGAAAGAGTTCTCCGGGACCGCCTGGTTCTTTGCGAAAACCATGTACGAACATCACGGCGTTCCCATGGGCCTTATCAAAGCAGCCTGGGGCGGCACTCCGGTAGAAGCCTGGATGAGCAGGGAAGCGCTGGCGGGTTTTCCGGAACTAACAGCCCGGGGCGATAGATACGCCGGCGACGCTTACCGGAACAACGTCATCGAGAAAAGCCGGGACGCGGCCGCCGCCTGGATCCGGAATACGGAACAAAACGATTCCGGCCTGGCGGAAAACTGGCATTCAACGGGCACTGACGACAGCCGGTGGAAAACGCTTCCCCTGCCCGGCGATTTTTCCGAAGCCGGCCTTGAAGGTTTTTGCGGCGTCCTGTGGCTGCGGAGAAGTTTCACCATTCCCCCCGCACTTGCCGGTGAAGAAGCCAAACTGTGGCTCGGCACCATCGTGGACGCCGATACGGTCTACGTGAACGGCGCGGCAATAGGCGGCACCGCCTACCGGTATCCGCCGCGCAAATACGCCGTTCCCCGGGACCTTCTTAAACACGGAGAGAACCAGATAACCATCAGGGTGATCTGCAATGACGGGCAGGGCGGCGTAACCAGGGGCAAACCCTTCCGCCTCTTTTCGGACCGGGGAACCGTTGAACTGGCGGGAATCTGGAAATACAGAATAGGAATGAGCGCCGCCCCCCGTCCGCCGGAATTCTGCCCCCACTATCAGCCCATGGGACTTTACAACGCAATGATCGCCCCGCTGCTCGGTTTCCCCATACGAGGCGTTATCTGGTATCAGGGCGAATCCAACGATTCCGGCCCGGAGAAATACGCCGCCCTGTTTGCCGCGCTGATTCGCAACTGGCGGGCCGGGTACGGGCAGGAACGGCTTCCCTTTCTGTTTGTACAGCTTCCCCTGTACGGCCCTGCCGGGGAAAACACCGAAACCAGCGCCTGGGCCAGACTGCGGGAAGCCCAGGCATCCGCGCTGGCTTTACCCGCAACAGGCATGGCCGCGGCCCTGGACCTGGGCGAATGGAACGATCTGCACCCGGTAAACAAAAAAGACATAGGCCGCCGCCTGGCCATGGCCGCCGGACGCCTTTTATACAACCAGGAAAACACCGCCCCCGGCCCCATGGCGCGCGGCGTACGGTTACAAGACGGTAGGATAACCATTACCTTTGATAACTGCGGCAACGGCCTCCGGGCCGCCGGCAAACCCCGCATAAGCGTATTGACCAAAAACAGCGCCTTCCATCTTCCGGCTGAAATCACCGGCCCCGATACGGTATGCATAGATGTCTCCGGCATTGCAACGCCCGAAGAACTACTCTACGCCTGGGCGGATAACCCCGTGGATCGGGGCCTCTATAACGCGGAAGGCCTGCCGGTCATTCCCTTTCGGGAAAAAGCGCCTTTTTTACTCTGACGTACTTTACTCCCAATCGTCAGGAGTCACTTCCCCGGGAGGGAGGACGCCGCCGGAATTGGGGAGGAGGGAAAGGAGGCGGTTACGGTCCAGAGCGGCGGCAAGATCGTCCGCCATGGCCCGGGTAAAGTAGAGACTGATCCTGAGCGAGGTATTGGCGCTGTTGTCGTTCGCGGCGATCTCGTTTTTCGCTTCCCGCTGGGTAATGACGAAGTAAGGGCTGTCCTGTTCAAAGGCGTAACCCAGCTCCACCCTGGGACGGGAACGGGCGTTGAGCATGATCTTGAAAGTTCCCCATTCCGTAACGGAATCCAGGACACCATACGCCCGCCGCATACGACTGCGGCTTAGAGAAGGAAGATTTTTGGCGGCAAAGTCGCTTTTGTACCGGGATATTGCGGCCAAAAGGATTTCGCGGTTGACGGTATTCCAGTGCTGGCGGTAGGTGATGAACTGGTAGGGGAACTGGAACACCACGGTATCGGTCCGGGGATAATAAGTTACCAGGGCCTCTATCTGGCGCAACCGGCCGCCGAACGCGCCCGGAATACCGACGCTTATGCTCCCCGCTTCTATGGGATCTATATCCGCCGTCATGTACTCATTCCGCACCGGCGCGCTTTTACAGGACGCCCCAAGAACCGGCATAAAAACACAAACAAAAAGGAAAGGTAAAAAACGCTTCACACATACCACCTAAAAAGAGGGGTCATGCCGACCGCATGACCCCCGGAATTACTTACGAAATAGTTTTTTGACTAGAAAAAGTACTCAAGCACGAGAGGAATGGAGAAAATAAGGGTATTGTCATCCACAGGAAGCCGGGTCGCAACACCAGCCTTAAAGAGGCCGTTGCTGAAGTTAAGGCCGACCCACGCGCCGATACCCATACCAAGTCCGCCCCCGGCGCTGGTAGTAGTTGACCCCATTCCTGGGATCGTCACCGTGGTCTTCGTCTCTGAAGCAAAGCTAAAGCCGATATCGCCACCGATTACAAAAGATCCCAAACTAAACGCGGGTTCTACCAGAGCGTTAAGAATAAAGGGAGTACTTATTTTCGTGGTAGCGCCCACGGGTGCATTCTCTGTATAAGCGGCAAATATCGTATCAA
>JAIRSL010000272.1 GCA_031255475.1 Treponema sp. | reverse complement strand
GCGTATTTCGCCGGAAGGGGGGCCGCCTTCCCGGAAATCCGGGTGGAAACCCGTTCCGGGGATACCCCCCAGTCTGAGCGGCGGCGGTTTCTCCGCAATCCCCCGGCCATCCTCGCCCTGACCCCGGAAAGCCTTGCCATACTCCTCCTCAACCCTCCGGGCAGACGGGCGCTGTCCACGGTCCGCTACGTGATCCTTGACGAGATACACGCGGCGCTGGGGACCAAACGGGGGGCCTTCCTGTCCTGCCAGATTGACCGCCTGTCCCTCGTTGCCGGAGAATTCCAGCGGGTAAGCCTTTCCGCAACGGTGCGGCCCGCGCAGGCGGCGGCGGATTTTTCGGGCGGCCTTAGAGCCGTTCCGGGGGGATATGAAAAACGGCGGGTGCGGATCGTCGCGCCCAGGCCGGAGAAGCATATAGAGTTGACCCTTGATTTTCCCGGAGATCACGGGAAGGGGAGGGAAGGGGAACCGGCGGGGTCCTACGGCCCCCGGTATCACGTCCTTGTGGACATCATTCTGGAACGGATACGGATAAACCGGAGCGCCGGAGAGACCGGGACCGTCCTCGTGTTTACCGGTTCCCGGCGGCGGGCGGAACGGATTGCCTATCTGGTGAACGAGCGGGCGGGGTTTACCCTTGCCCTGGTACACCACGGCTCCCTGTCCAAAGAGGTGCGCCGGTCCGTGGAAGCGCGGCTTGCCGGAGGAACGGCGGCCTGCGTCGTGGCTACCGGGTCCCTGGAACTGGGCATAGACATCGGCGGGGTAGGGGAGGTGATTCTCGCGGGCTGTCCCGATAGTTCCGCCGCGGCCCTTCAGCGTATAGGCAGGTCCGGCCACGGGGTCGGTTTGGTCAGCCGGGGAAGGCTTGTGCCCTTTACGGGGGTGGAACTGCTTGAAGCCGTTGCCCTGGCCGGAGCCGTCCGGGACCGGGAGATCGAGGAGACCCGGCCCATCGCCAATCCCCTGGATATTCTTGCCCAGATCATCCTTGCCCTCTGCGTTGAAAGGCCCCGGAACATCGACGAGCTGTACCGGACCCTCCGGGGGTTCTTTGTTTTCCAAAGCCTTTCCCGCGCCGCCTACGACCGGACGATACGGATGCTGGCCGGACGGTACGCCGGGGTTTCCGATGCCGGAGACGGGGAGGCCGGTGTTGACGGGGAAAACGCCGCCGCCGGGGTCAGGCTCCGGGAATTGAAGCCCCGACTCTTTCTGGACGCCTTTTCCGGGGAACTTACCGCCGCTCCCGGAGCGCTCCTTTTGCTCTACGCTTCCGGCGGGGTCATCACCAACAGAGGAAGCTATTCCCTGCGTCTTGCCGGAGGGGTAAAGATCGGCGAGTTGGACGAGGAATTCGTGTGGGAGCGGCGGCCGGGGGACAGCTTTGAATTCGGCGGCCGCGCCTGGAGCATCGCCGCCATAGGCCCCGAGGCGGTTGAAGCGGTTCCCCTGGAACGAAAAACGGATTTTGTCCCCTTCTGGAAGGCCGATGTTCTGTTCCGCAGCCCCGTCATAGCCCGGCGGGTCCTGGAATTGCTTGAAGATCTGAACGGTCCCGGCGAACCTGCGCCGGAAACCTTTGCGGAACAGGGGATTTCGCCGCAGGTCTTTGAAGAACTCATGTCCGTGATCCGCTCCCAGCGGCAGGCTCAAAACGGGACCCCCCTGCCGGGACGGGCCGTTCTTCCCGTGGAGATTCTTGACGATCCGGTGAACCGGGGAGAGATCTGTTCCGTACTGCTTCACGGGTTCCGGGGCGGGGCCGTGCTGTACCCGCTGGCCATGGCCCTAGCGGAAGAACTGGAAGAAAGCCTGGGCTTACGGATAGAGGCCATTCCCGGCGATACGGCGATCCTCATCCTCCTTCCCCGGCGCGACCGGGACGATCCCGAATCTCTTATCCGCCGGGCGATTGGAAGGCTGGGGGAAGAGGACCGGGGGGAACGGCGTTTCCGGGCGCGGCTTGAATCTTCCGGGATTTTCGGCGCTGCCTTTCGGGAGGCGGCGGAGCGGGCACTGCTCCTCCCCCGCGCGGGATTCGGGAAGCGGAGTCCGCTCTGGATGACCCGCCGGCGGGCAAAGCGGCTCTTTGACATTGCCGCGCCGTTAGGCGATTTCCCCGTCATTGCCGAAGCCTGGCGGACATGCCTGGCCGATCAGTTCGACATGCCCGGTTTCCGCGCGCTCCTCCGGGATCTTGCCTGCGGCAACATTGTTCTTTCGTTTTTCAGGACCTCCCATCCAAGCCCCTTTGCGCGGGACATGGTTTGGAAAGGGACCAATGTCTTTATGTACGAGTATGACGGGCAGCCGGATCGCCGGGGAGCGTCCGCCGGGGACCAAGTGATTGCGGAAGCCCTGGGCTTTGACGGCGGGGACGACGATCCCGCCGGAAGAAACCGGCCGCCCCTGCCCGCCGGCCTTGTTGCGGATTTTTGCGCCCGGCTCAGGCGGGAACTGCCCGGCTGGGTTCCGGAGGACGAACCGGTCCTGGCCGAGTGGGTCAAGGAGCGGGTCGCAATACCGGCGGATGAGTGGGACGCCCTGCTTGCCGCCGCGCCGCCGGAACTCCGGGAACGCTGCCGGGCCGATCCGTCCCTGCACGGCAGGATCCTGCGGATTCTGCGGAAAGGGGCGCGTATCCCTTCCCTGGTCCATCGCGAATACACCCGGCTCTGGGAGGAAGAAGGCGCGCCGCGGTTCCTGGGCCTCTGGCTCCGTTACGAGGGCCCGGTTTCCCTGTCCCGGATACAGGACGTATTCGGCCTTTCCGGGGAAGAAGCCGGGGACGCGGCGGCCGGATTATTCGAGGCCGGAGAACTGGTCCGGCGCGTTCGAATCGCGGACTCCGCGGAAGATTTTGTCTGCGACCGGGAGAATTATGAACTGCTCCTCAGGCTTACCCGGAAAAAAGCCCGCCCCCTTGTCAGGGAGCGGCCCGCCCCGGCGCTTATCCCCTACCTCGCCCTGCGCCAGGGGATATGGGGGGCCCGGAAGGATCTTCCCGCCGGAAACGCCGGAACGGTTCCTTGGGAAAAACTCGCCGGCCTTTCCGCACCGGCGGCCCTGTGGGAGACGGCTTTCTTTCCCGCCCGGCTGCCCGATTACCGGCCGGAACTGCTGGACGGGGAACTCCGGGCAGGACGGTTCCTCTGGTACGGGACGGGAAAGGAACGGGCCGCGTTCTGTATGCCGGAGGATTTTGAACCGGCGGTTCCCGGTCCCGAAGCCGCCTTTCTTTCCGCCGCCGGTGATCCGGGGTTTTTCGACCGTCCACGGGATTTTTGGGAAATCAGGGAGGCGTGGAGGCTCGATACCCCTGCCTGCGCCGGGCGGCTCTGGAGCCTGGCATGGCAGGGGTTCCTTTCCGCCGATTCCTGGGAACCCCTGCGCCGGGGCATAGAACGGGGGTTCATCCCCAAGGACGCCGGAACCGCCCGTGGGGAGGCCGGACTTTCCGGGTTTGCCGGTATCCCCGGCGCGCGGCGGCGGCCCGTCCCTCGGGCGCTGCGGGACCGCTGGCGGGACGGCCCCCCGGTTCCGGGCCGGTGGTTTTCCCTTTTGTCCGGTGACGAAGGGGACTGCGGTTCGTTGGATTACGATCCCCTGGACGAGGAGGAACGCAGCCGGGACCGGGTCAGGCTGCTCCTTTCCCGCTGGGGGGTGCTTTGCCGGCCCCTGCTTGAACGGGAAACAGGCCCCTTCTCCTGGTCCCGCCTCCTCCCGGCGATTCGGCGCCTTGAGCTTGCCGGTGAACTTACGGCGGGCCGCTTTTTCGCCGGGATTAATTCGCTCCAATTCGCCTCTCCCCGGATTCCGGCGGAACTGGAAGAGGCCGAAGCCTGCCGGGGTATTTACCGGATGAACGCGGCGGACCCCGCAAGTCCCGCGGGGCTGGATATAGCCGGCCTCGATCCCCGGCTTCCCGCCCGGCTTGCCGCCGCGTGGCTTTGCTTCCGGGGTTCGAAACTTGCCGCCCGTGCGGAGAGAAACGGCAAAACCCTTGGGGTATTTGTCCCCCCGGACGATCCGGATCTGCCGCTGATTCTGGAGTTTCTCACCATCCCCCGGATCCGGCAGGTGGGGCCTGTACGGAAACTCTGCGTCGAAACCATAAACGGGAAAACCGCCGCCGAAAGCCCCTACGCCAATGCCCTGAAAGCCCTGGGCTTCCTCCCCGACCGGGGAAAACTGATCCTGTGGTAAGAAGCGCGGACGGTTTCAGATAGGGCGGGGTAATCGCCGCGGAGAAAAGGCTCCCGGCCGTTCAGCCTAAAAACCAGACGGCTCCCCAGTGGCAGGCGGCCCCGCACAGGACAAAGGTGTGCCACGCGATGTGGGCGCCTCTCCGGTTGGGCCTGGCGTACCAGATGGTCCCCAGGGTATAGAAAACCCCTCCGGCAACGAGGAAAACCAGGCTTGGCCGGGGTATGGCCCTGCTCAGGGGTATCCAGAGCGCCGCGATGGCCCATCCCATGAGGATATAAACCACCAATTCGAATTTTTTTATAAACTTCCAGTTGATCGCGTAGAGCGTTATCCCGGCCGCCGCCAGGGCCCATTCAAAGGCCAGAAACACCCCGCCCAGGACGCCTTTAAGCCCCAGAAGGCAGAAAGGGGTATAGGTCCCGGCGATAAGCAGGTAAATCGCCCCATGATCCAGTACCCGTAAGACCCGTTTGGCGTCTTCGGGCTGTATGGCGTGGTAGAGGGTGGAAGCCAGGAACATGACCACCAGGGCAACGGAAAACACCCCGTAGGCCGCATACACTAAGGGATCGCCGCCGGTTCCGGCAGGTTTCGTGATAAGGACCGCAAAACCCGCCGCCGAGAGAAGCGTCCCCAGGCCGTGGAGTATGGAATTGGCTGTTTCTTCCCCCGGGGTCTGAAAGGGCAGGGGCCGGGGCAGAACCCCGCGTTTTTCAGTCGTTCGTCGTGTCATGCGCTATAAGACACGGAAACGGCCTTCGGGTTGCGGTTTCAGGCGAATGTTCGCCCGGCGCTCCCTTTCCTCAATCTCCCCGCGCAAGCAGGTTCCCGGGTATTAAACCCTTCGCTACGAATAAAGTCTAAAGCGTATACCCGAAGCCGACTCTGAGAACCGGGCCGCTGGTAAGGCCGGCCAGCTTCGGGTCCGATGCGCCGGCCAAATTTTTCACCTTTTCCAGGGCGTCGACCTCATAGGGAGTCATCAGCCGGAAGGCGTATAAAAATTCCGCCCTCAGGAACAGCCGGGAGGTAAACCGGAAGTCAAGACCGGCCCCTATATCAACAAATAAGGAATTCCACGCCGAAAGGTTGTACGCCTCGCCGTTTGAATCGCTTTCCCGTATGCCGTCGGTTCTGTCGTACTCTTTGAACTTTTCCGGGTCCCGGTATTCCAGGAGGGCTATCTGGTATTCAACCCCCACCAGGGGAAACACGGTAAATTGCCGGTTCAGGCGGAAGGGGTATTTTCCCAGGAGCGAAAGGCCGACCATGGTTTCCGTGCTGTCGCCATTCCCGGTTGACTCGAATACCGTTCCCTGTTGGGACGAATCCGCGGACATATCTTCCATATAGGTTCCCGTCCCCCTCTGAATACCCACGCCGAATTCGGCCCAGGTCGCGTCAAAAAAGAGGTACACGCCGTAATTAAGCTGGTTCATTTCCTGCCTGGAATCGATATCCACCGGAATTCCCGCAACGGCCCCCTGAGCGGTAAGGGAATACCGGGTAAATAGCCCGCCGAGAAACACTCCCCCGCCGGGGCTAAGGGAAAAATCCGCTCCAAATGAGGTTAAGACGGGCAGGACGGCAAAAACCGCCGCCGCCCAAGGTTTCTTCATCAATTTTCACCTTCCTGGTTAAAAATATACCTCTAATGTACCGTACAGGAGAAAACAATGTCTATGGTGAGGACACGGGCGAACCGAAGCCCCCCCTTACAGGACGGATAAACGCGGTAATATAAAATACGACAATTCTAACTGTTTTCTTTGAATTTCTTTGTTTTTCGTTCCATAACCTACGGTGTTACACAACTGGACGCCCCGTTTTTCTTTTATTATTTTTGTAAATAAGAACTTTTGTGGACATGCCGGGGAATATGTTCATCAAAAAGTAATTTTTACCGGAATGTACGCTTCATTTGGATAATTTCTGAATCGGATAATACCTGAATGAAAAAACACGAAGGAGTTTGTTAATTGCAGAAGAAGAATTTTTTTATATCTTTCGCTTTTGTCATGGTCGCCGTATGCGCGTTGGTCCTTTCGGGATGTTTCAGGAACTATTTTAATCCGGAACCGGATACCGCATTGATAGGAACGTGGACGAATAATGCCGGCGGCGATTTACACGCCGGTTTGGTAAAAGAATTTACCATAAATAACAACTTTACCTTTGAGGCTTCCATTAACCCCACGTTCATAAGGGAGTTTAATCAGGGGTATGCGGTAGCGATAGGGGAGGGCGCCGATGACGAGATGGCTACAATAGCCGGAATGGCGGCAGTACTCGTATTGGATCTCCTGACAGACGATGAGACCACCCGGTGGACCGTTACCGGGAAACTCTCCGCGGATGGAAAGGGCGGCTATGTTATGAGCAAATTGGCGGAAACAACCGGCAAACCGGACCCCGCTCAGACCGGACAGGGCGACGCGTCCGCTGTTGTCGCCGGGTTTAACGGCCATCACGTGAAGTTCTCTTTCATGAATGACGAAAAGAACGCCTTTCATATTGAGAGCGCCGAGAGCGGACCTGAGGCGGTGCAGGTTACCGCATTCTCCGGCGGCAACTACACCCGAAAGATCTCCGATTAGGACCCGGCGTGGGAAGCGGCAAAGCGCCAATCATGCGGGCGTTCTCCGGCAACAAAAAGCCCCGCGCCGGCGGCCGGTTAACGGCGGCGCCGGCGGCGGGGCTGTGTGGTTCAGTCCGCCTAACCCGCAGTTCTACCGCTACTGGTTAAGCTGGTTGTAGAGTGTGTTGATAAAGTCAATTGCCGCAGAGCGAACCTGCACAGTATAATCA
>JAIRSL010000037.1 GCA_031255475.1 Treponema sp. | reverse complement strand
GGTTTTTTCGGCGGTTCCGGCGGATTTGCCGGGTTCGCGCACCCGACAACGGAGCCAAGTGTTTCAAGCGCCAGGGCGCCCGCCATCATTCTGCCCATTCTTTGGGCGCGCCGTCTTTGTTTCATTGATTCTTGGGGATCGATCGATTCAATTACAAATCTCTTTTCCATTACGCAGCTCCTCGAAGTTTGCCCCGGGCAAACCTCTTTTGTATATTGCCGGCCCAAAAGGGCCAGTTTCTGTAGGAACAAGTTTCCGAAGGAACAAGGTTCCAGGAAACAGTTCCCAGGAAACAGTTTTTCCGGGTAAAGCGGGACGGGTTGTTGTTTTACTGTGTCGTGTCGGGAATGCCGATGCTTCGGCTAGGCTAAAAACGTGGGGGGGGTATTAACGACGTGTCTAAGTCAAATCTGTTTTTGTAAACGATTTTTATCCCTAACATCCTTATAAACGGCCCCTTGTTTGTCACCGCCCGCAACGCGCACTCTGCGGGTGGGAATGTATAAAAACATTGTACCATAAGATTGATTTTTTAGTCAAGCGAAATTCGCGGGGCGGGCTTGAGTAAAGTATAAATATACGGTATGCTCCTTTTACGGAGGAATTATATGAAGAAAAAATCACGTTTTTTCCTGTTGGCTTGCGTTGCCCTTGTTCTTGCGGGCGGCGTGAATGTGTATGCCAAAGGCAGCGCCGAGTCCGGGGCGGACAAGACGTTTATCATTGCGACGGATACCACCTTTGCCCCCTTTGAGTTTCAGGACGCGGCGGGCAATTATGTCGGCATCGACATCGAACTGCTCGCGGCGGTGGCGGCGGATCAGGGGTTTGCCTATGACCTTAAACCCCTGGGTTTCAGTGCGGCGGTGGCGGCCCTGGAGTCGAATCAGGCCGACGGGGTTATTGCCGGCATGAGTATCACCGATGAACGGAAAGTCAAATACGATTTTTCCGCGCCCTATTATGATTCGGGCGTGGTAATGGCTATCCGGGCCGATAACGACGCCGTTAAGAGTTACGCCGACTTGAGCGGCCGGCGGGTGGCGGTAAAGACTGGTACGGAAGGGGCCACTTTTGCGGAGTCCATCCGGGATCAGTACGGGTTTACCCTGGTTTATTTCGACGAATCCCCCTTCATGTACGAGGAAGTAAAGGCGGGGAATTCCGTCGCCTGTTTCGAGGACTACCCGGTCATGGGATACGGCATATCCCAGGGGAACGGCCTCAAGATGGTAACAAGTATGGAAAAAGGGTCTTCCTACGGGTTCGCGGTACTCAAAGGGAAAAACCAGGACCTTTTGAAGATGTTCGATCAGGGGCTTGTCAACCTTAAAAACAGCGGAAAATATCAGGCGATATTAGACAAGTATATCGCGGTTGAATAAGCAGGAAAGGGACCCGGAAAGATGGATATGGTACGGGTGTTGCGGGATGTCTTCCCGCTCCTGCTCCGCGGAATGGTTGTTACCATACAAACCACTATCTTCGCACTGGTTATCGCGGTTTTTCTGGGCCTCTTTACCTGTCTGTTCGGTTTATCAAAAATAAGAACCCTGCGTTATTTGGCGCGCGGGTATATCTGGATCATCCGGGGAACTCCCCTGCTGGTCCAGACCTTTTTTGTCTACTTCGGTATTCCCCAGTTGATTCAGTCCCTTGGAGTAAATTTCAGGCTTTCTCCCCTTGCGGCGGGGGTTATCACCCTCAGCCTCAATGCGGGGGCCTATATCGCCGAGATTTTCCGGGGCGGGATTCTCGCGGTTGACGCGGGGCAGATGGAGGCGGCGCGGAGTCTGGGGCTGTCCCACTACCGCGCCATGTTCAAAATCATCCTGCCCCAGGCTATCCGGGTATCCATTCCTTCCCTGGTGAATCAGTTCATCATCAGTTTAAAGGATACTTCCATTATTTCAGTCATCAGTTTGGGGGAGATCGTCTACGAAGCGAAGATTTACATAGGGCGAACCATGCAATCATTCGCTACCTGGACCATAGTCGGCCTGGTGTACCTTGTTATCATCACCGTGCTGTCCCATGTTTCCACGTATGTCGAAAAGAGGCTCAGTTATGGAAGCAAAGGTATGCATTAAAGACCTCCACAAGTCCTTCGGCTCCCTGGAAGTATTGAAAGGGGTCAGCATGGAGGCCCGCGAAGGGGATGTGATCTGCGTCATCGGGCCTTCGGGCTCCGGGAAATCGACCTTTCTGCGGTGCATCAACATGCTGGAAAAGCCGACTTCGGGGCAGGTCTTTGTGGACGGCCACGAACTTACGGGGAAACGGGCCAACATTAACCGGGCCCGCCGGAATATAGGCATGGTTTTTCAGCAATTCAACCTTTTTCCCCATCTGACGGCCAAGAAAAACATCATGTTCGCCCCGGTGGAACTCAAACTGATGCACAAACCCGAGGCGGAAGCTAAGGCTCTGGAGATTCTCAAGCGGGTGGGCTTGCAGGACAAGGCGAACGTCTATCCCTGGCAGCTTTCCGGGGGCCAGCAGCAACGGGTTGCCATTGCCCGGTCTTTAGCCATGAATCCCGATGTGATGCTCTTTGACGAGCCGACCAGTGCCCTGGACCCGGAGATGATAGGCGAAGTGCTGAACGTGATCAAGGAACTGGCGGATGGCGGGATGACCATGATCATCGTGACTCACGAGATGAATTTTGCCCGCGACATAGCCGATACCGTTCTCTTTATGGAAGGCGGCGTCATCGTCGAATCCGGGAGTCCTGATGTGGTGTTTAAGAATCCCCGGGAAGAGCGGACCCGCCGCTTTCTGAATTTACTACTTTAAGCCCTTCTCCGTTCCCGGCCTGGGGAGGCAGGGGAATGTCGGCGTAACGTCCCGAGTTATTCCAGTAAGTCAGCCCTCCGTTCCCGGCGTTCCGGACTCCTTCGACTTCCCGGAGCACGTAATCGTTGTTGTAATATGCGCGATCGTAGGAAACGTTAAGGTAGAAAGCCTGTACATAGGGCCGTATTACAGCCTGTCCCCGTGCGATGCGGGCGGTACGCTGAGTACCCTGGTAGTAGATGCGGTAAGGCCGGAGTTCCGCCGGCTTTTGGGCCAGAAAGTCCTGCTCAAAGTGGCTGGGGTAATACATGGGACAGATTACATCCACATAGGGGACCAGGAGTTCCACTTCCTGGCCGGTCCGCGCGCCGGTACGGTACCAGCCGTTGGCCCCGTAAATGTCAATGGAAATTGGGGCGCTGATCCGGGCACGGATGTGGCGCAGGAAAGAGAGCATGGCGCTTTCCATGTCCATTCCGTTTTCGCGCCACCGATACCGGGCGTCGGCCAGGTTGTCCCCGTCGGTTGGGAACCGGATGTAGTCGAACTGAATCTCGTCAAATCCCCGTTCATGCAGTTCCCGGCCCACGGAAGCGATGTAGTCCCAAACCTCCTCGGCGTAGGGGTCCAGCCACTGCTCATCGTAGTAGGTACGGACTATCTCGTAGGCGGGATCGGCGGCGGGAAAGATCTCCGTGGCCGAAGAAGAACCCGGCGATTCCGCGCCTTCCGGCGGCTTGAGCCTCCGGGTATCGTAGTAGCCTTTCCATGGTTTGTTGGTGCGGGCGTTCCAGACCGCGAATTTGCCGCCTTCCTTCCGGGCAAGTTCCGGGTCTTTGAACACAACCACCCGCGCGGCGGTATAAATGCCCCGTTCCTTCATGTCTTTAAGGAAGACGTCCAGATCTACCGGACGAAAGACCCGGCCTTTCTCCGCAATGGCGGGGTTTAGGGGGCTGAACCTGAGGCGGCCGTAATCGTCTTTCATGTCGATCACCACCATGTTGAGGTTCCGGCTCTCGATGATGTCCAGGTAGGGCTTGAGGGAATGGCTGTCCATGGCGTGATTCACCGGCAGATAGAGGCCCTCCCGGTTTGCCGCGAGGTTTCCCGGCGCGCCGCCGTCCTCACGGGAGGGTGTGTCGAGCAGCCAAAGTTCCGAAAGGGTTACCAACTCCGAATCGGGGCGGAGGCTGTTTTCCGGGACGGTTATGCAGAGGGGGGTAAGCCCCTGGCTTGTCAGCCCCCGGACCAGATCGCCCAGATCCCACCTGGGCCGGACCGTCCGGGAGTCCGCCACCGGCGCGGCGGACGGGATAAGGGGGCTTAGTTCCAGGATCGTCCCTTCCCGGACAAAGCGCAGGGCGTTCCGGCCCGGGTCCAGGGAATCCGTTGTACCGAAATCCGCGGAGTCCGACCATATCCGGGTAAAACGCTTCCGTTCCCAGTCCAGGCGGTAAATGCGGCGGCGGAAGGTCTGGGCGGCGAATATTTCGGTTTCGAACCGGGGATTTTCGCCGCCGGTCCGGATCAGGGTTACGGCGATATCCGACACCTCGTCGGGATTACCCGTGGTTTCGAGTTTTTCCAGGCCCTCGCTCAATTCCGTCCATTTAGCTCCGGGAACATCGGCTTTGAGGTAGTGAACCCCGTAGGTACTGTGGGAAAGGAACACGGTAAGATCCGGAAGGTTAACCGCCGCCGCCGCCTTAATGCCGTTGGTCCGGTAAGAGGGAAACCCCAGGCTCTGCCAGGAACGTCCCCGGTCCCTGGTAAGAAAAACCGCTTCCTTTGTGGCGCATACCAGAATATCCGGATTTGAGGGGTTCACCTCCAGGTCCTTGAGTTCCTGCACAACCGGGATAAAAGATTTTTTTCCCTCATCGTAAATTTTTATGGTTTTTTCCGGGAGCCCGGCGTTCCGGCTTTCCCATTGAAAGAGATCCGAAGAAACCAAAATACCCTTATCGCTTAGAATGGTCCAGGAATCCCCGGCTCTGATGATCTTTCTCACTTTGCCGCCGGTCCAGAGGGGGCTGACCACGCCGTAACGGGTCACTCCGTAAAGCCCCGTATCCGTCCCGGCTATGATCTGCCACCCGCTCTGAACCGGCAACTCCCCCGTCCTAACGCCGTCCTGAGCGGCAAGAAGATACGGAAAAGCCGCGGCCGTCAAAAAACCGCAGCAGAGCAGGAACCTCGCACACATTCCAGCTGCGGGAAGAAATTTTTTTATCTTTCTTGAGAACATAATTACCTAATATTCTAATCAATAAACCGGAAATTGAGAAGATACGGGATAAATGCATCGGCGCGTTGACATTTCGTGCCCGATGGCCCCAACCCGGCGGGAACGGGGGCTTGCAAAGACCGCTCCAAAGCGGATCACGCAAAATCGTAACGCCAAGTTGCCGCTCCCGCAAAAGCCGGAATAACCCACGGCCCGTTTAATTTTCAACAGGCTTTTCCCGGCCGGTTCTTTATGAGAGTATTATAAAAGAAACGATAAATAAAATGGAAGAACATTTATTTGAAGAGAATATCTGTTTGAAGGAGAAAACTATGCGGACTACATTGAAGATTGCGGGAATGTCCTGCGAGCACTGCGTCAAAGCGGTGAAAACGGCGCTGGAAGCGATTCCGGGGGTACGTTCCGCCGGGGTGAGCCTTGCGGATAACGCCGCCGTTGTGGACCACGGGGACGAGGTATCGTTGGCGGCGCTCACGGCCGCGGTGGAAGAAGCGGGATACGAGGTAGCCTGAAGGAAACCGCCGGGCTGCGGAGTAACGCCGGGTGTGTAGAAATTACCCGGCGGGACAATTTTACTCACCCGGTATTGTCCGCCGGGTGTGGTTTTTCCGTTTTGGCCCGGCGGGAAACCGGACCGGAATTCTAGAAACCCCGTTCAAAATGCCGGAAACCATCGCGGCGGTGTTTCGTATTCCATTGGGGCCGGGGATAGCGCGGGGGCGCGTTCCCCTGACGGGCCGTTACAGCCGGGGTAAGGTTTTCGTAGGTTCTCCCGTTGATCCCCAGCGTGGAAACCAGGAAGATACGGCGTTCCCCCTCTTCGTCTCCTCTATCGGGGAGTGTTCGGGCGGCGCCTTCCACGGTTATCTCGGCCCCTTCCGTAAGGCCGTCGATAAACCCGATGAGTCTGGTAAGCCCGGTAATATAGTAGGTAACCGCATCCTGCCGCAAGGCGATGTTCCCGTCTACAAGCTCCAGGTTTCCTTTCAGGGTCAAAGCCTCCCAATTCGTCCGGGAATGTTCCCGGTAATACCCCGGCCCCGGACCGGCGCGCCGCCGGTGGCCGTATCCGGACCCCTTTCCCCATGATCCGCAGCCGGGTCCCCATTGCTGGGCAGACACCGCGCCGGCGCATATCAGCGCCAGCAAAACAAGATACCCAATCCGTTTCATATATGCTCCATATAAAAAATAGGTCGGCGCTGTCAACGACGTGCCGATCAAACACATAGCAAATTCCATGCCAAATGCCGCTATGCCGGGGCCGGTATATGCCGCTACAATTAATGGAACAAAAAACAGCGCCTTTGAACCAAAGGTTCTGTTCGCGGCCAAAAATTCCCGCGCGCTTATCCCGCGTTTTTTTGCTTGGCATGGTTCATGCTAATGATTTGCAGGGAGGTTTGAGACATGAGATTAAAACGTACATCGCTTTTTTTCCGTATGCCGGGAGTTTTCCTGCTCCTGTTATCGGCCTGCGGTTCCGGCAAAACCGGGGCGGTAAAAGGTTACGAGTTTACAACCGTAAGCCGGGGAACCCTGGAGAAAACGGTGTCCGCGGCGGGTTCCCTTAAACCGGTGGCCACGGTAAAGGTGCTGGCGCGGATGAGCGGGAAGGTTGAAAAAATATACGTGGATTATAACGATGTCATCCGCAAAGGCGATATTCTGGCCGAACTCAATACGGACATGCTCAGGCTCCAGCGGGAACAGCAGGCCGCGGCGGTGGTGAAGGCCCGGGCAAATCACGCGCTCCAGCTTTTGAATTACCGAAACCAGGAAAAACTTGCGGAGAAGGACCTTATCTCCGAGTATGAGCGTATGACCGGAAAGACCGCGCTGGACATCCAGAGCGCGGAGCTTGCCGCCGCGGAAGCATCCCTGCGGGCCATAGAAACCGAAATCAACCAGTACGCTTTCATTGTTTCCCCGATTGACGGGATCGTGCTGGAGCGGAATATCAGCGAGGGGGATACGGTTGTGGAAGGTTCCAGCAGTAATTCTACCAGCCTCTTTACCCTGGCGGAGAACCTTGAAGAGATGCAGATAGAAGCCGGGGTGGGGGAACTCGACATCTCCGGGATACGCAAGGGCCAGGGAGTACGGTTTACCCTGGAGGCCCTGCCGGGGAAAAATTTTTCCGGTACGGTAGAGACCTTCCGCCTCATGCCGGCGGTGCAGGATAACGTGGTGTCTTACACGGTGATTGTCGGCGTGGATAACCCGGATGGTTCCCTGCTGCCGGGTATGACCTGTGCGGTGGAGTTTATCGAAGAGCGGAACGAAGATGTTCTGCTGGTCCCCAACGCGGCTTTGCGGTATCAGCCGGCGTCTCTGACGGCGGAGGCGATAGCGAATACGATCTTTGCCGCAAGCCTGCGGGGAATGTCCGAAGAAGAGCGGCGGGCCGCCGCCGAACAGCGGAAGGCCGCCTCTGCCGCCGCCCCTCAGCAGGACCGGGGCGGGGGAACTTCACGGGGTCTCACCGGCATGATGACCGTCAGGGGGCCGGGCATGGGAGCGTCTCCCGGACGGAACCGGAACCGGGACAACGCGGGAACCAGGCGCGACGGAGGCGGTCCGGCGCTGCCGGCCAGGGAACCGGCCATGAGCCCGCCCCGGCCCCTGTGGTTCCTCAACCGCGAAGGGAAGCCGGACTGCGTTCTGGTAACAACCGGGATTACCGACGGTTCCCGCACGGAGATCCGGCCCTGGGGCATGGCAGGGGATGACGCGGACGGCCTGGAAGGACTCCGGGTGATCCTCCGGGAAAAGGTGTAACCATGGCGGTACTGGAACTGCGGGGGATACGGCGGGAATACCGTCTGGGAGGGAAACAGGGGGGCGGCGTTACGGTCCGGGCGCTCAAAGGCATAGACTTTTCCGCCCGCGCGGGAGAATTTATCGCGGTGATGGGGCCTTCGGGATCGGGAAAATCCACCTTGATGAACATCCTGGGCTGTCTGGATAAACCCAGCGGGGGAACCTATTGGCTGGACGGGATAGAAACCTCCAAATCGGACGGAGACGCCTTTGCGCGGATCCGCAATAAAAAGATAGGGTTTGTGTTTCAGTCCTTCAACCTCCTTGCCCGTACCACGGCCCTGGAAAACGTGGAACTTCCCCTGTTCTATGACCGGGGAAACCGTCGTGAATCCGGGCGGAAGAAAATGAACCGGAAGGAGCGGGCGGCGGAAGTTCTGCGGGAAGTAGGGCTGGGGGATAGGCTGTACCATTTTCCCTCCCAATTATCCGGGGGCCAGCAGCAGCGGGTGGCCATAGCGCGGGCCATGGTAAATGATCCGGCGTTTATCCTGGCGGATGAACCCACCGGCAACCTGGATACCGAGATGACCCTGGAAATCATGAGCCTTTTTCAGGATTTGAACCGCCGGGGAAAGACCATCGTCATGGTGACCCATGAACCGGAACTGGCAGCCTACACAAGGCGGATCATCACCCTGCGGGACGGGGAACTGGTCTCCGACCAGGCGGCGGGGGAAAAGCAGCCCGCGCGGGACGCCCGTGAAGACCTGGTTCAATGGAAACGGGATCACGCCCTCTTATCCGGTGAAAGGGAGGGCGAATGAACCCGTTTCAACTGCTTCATTCCTGTGTACGGAACATCTTCCGGAACCGGATGCGGAGCCTGCTCACGTCCCTGGGGATCATCATCGGCGTGGGCTCGGTGATCGTCATGGTCGCGGTAGGGGAGGGCGCCCAGCGGGAGATCGAACAACGTATTACCGCAATGGGGACCAACCTGATTCAGATCAGGGCCCGCGCAATCCGCCTATGGAACTCCGCCAATTCAGGGGCCGTACCCCAGCCCACCCAGCTTACCCGTGCGGAAGCGGCGAAACTCAAGGCGGAATCCTCCTATGCCCCGGCGGTTTCCGGTATTACCCAGCGCAATTTTACGGTTTCAGGCCCTCTGGGGAACGTTTCGGCACCGGTCATGGGGGTGGAGCCTGAATACCTCGCCATCAGAAACTGGAATATCGCGTCCGGATATTTCTTTGCCGGAGAAGACCTGCAAGCGCGGAACCGGGTGGCTGTCCTGGGGCTTACCACCGCGGAGAACCTGTTCGGCGGGGCCTCCGAAGCCCTGGAACAGCGGATACGGATAGGGACCAACCATTTTACGGTCATCGGAATCCTGGAGAAAAAAGGGGCCGGCGGGAACGGGAACGATCAGGACGACGTTATCATGATTCCCCTGGACACGGCGCTGTACCGGCTGAACAATTCCCGGAACCTTAACCTTATCGCCATGAGCGCGGCCGGCGCGGAATACATGGAAGCGGCCCAGCGGGAAGCGGAACTCATCCTCCGGGAAGCCCGCCGGCTGAAAGATACCGACGCCGCGAACTTCGAGATCATGAACAGCGCGGAAATCATCGAGATGGCCTCGGAAACATCCCGCAGCCTTACCACCCTGCTGGCCGCCATAGCCGGCGTCTCCCTTTTGGTCGGCGGCATAGGGATCATGAACATCATGCTGGTCTCCGTAACCGAGCGTACCCGTGAGATCGGCCTCCGCATGGCCGTGGGGTCCCGGAAACGGGACATCCTGTTTCAGTTTTTGTCCGAGTCCGTTATTTTAAGCCTTTTGGGAGGGCTTATCGGCATCGGTCTGGCCGTTCTGGTCTGCCGTATTCTTACGGCCCTGTCCATTCCCGCGGTTATCAACCCGGCGGTCGTCGCGGCGGCGGCCCTGTTCGCCGCCCTGGTAGGGGTCTCCTTCGGCTACTATCCCGCCCGAAAAGCCTCGCGGCTCTACCCCATAGACGCCCTGCGGTATGAATGAGCGCATCACGAAGAATTGAAAGTGAGGTTGTTATGAACATGATCCGGCAATTTTTCCGGCGCCGGCTTCCCCGCGCGGGGAACTTCTTCCGCGCCCCGATGCTCCGCGGGCATAAAAGGGCGGCCGTTTTACTGGCAACGGCGCTGCCGGTAATGCTGCTGCCGCCGGTATCCGGGTTCGCCCTTGATCTGGAAACCGCCCGCAGCCTGGCTTTGGCGAATTCCCGCAGTTTAGCCCGGTATAACCTGGCCGTCGAGAGCGCCCAACTGGACGAAAAGATGCAGAAGTACAGTATGCTGCCGTCCCTGTCCCTGGGTGCTTCGGCCCAGGCGGGCATCCAGGGAGGGGCGTCCCTGACGGACAGTTTCAGCGCGGGGGCCAATTTCAGCGTAACCCAGCGGATTTACGAGGGGGGCAGGAACGCTATCCTCAAATCGATCAACAGCATGGCGGCCGGGATGGCCCGCCAGGACGCCCTGGGGGAATATTTCGCCGTCCTTGACGCGGCCGATGCGGCCTATTACGGGGCGCTTCAGGCGGCGGCGGCTCTGGAAGCCTCCGAAACCGCGCTGGAGGCTTCGGTCCTGGCGCTGTCCATGGCGGAGATACGTCTGGAAAGCGGCATGATCGGATACGGCGAGTACCTGCAAGCCCTTGCCGAAAAGGAGGCCAGGGAAACCGCGCTGAACCAGGCCCGGCGGGATCGTACCATCAGCAGGATTACGCTTAAAAACGTCACGGGGCTGGAGGAATTGCAAGACGCGGAGGATGTGGACTTTGAGGTCTGGGAGGAAATCATTCAGAAGCTGGCGGGGCTTTCGGAGGAAAGGACGGAGGCGTTTCTGGAATCGTTCCGTAAAACCGTGGAAGCCGATAACCCCGTCCTGATAAAGGCGGCCCTGTCGAACAGCCGGGCGGAACGGGCGGTGTCCCTGGCCAAACGGGATTACCTTCCCAGCCTCAGCGCCGGCGTATCGGGGGGGATCTCCTATTCCCCCCGGAACGGGGTTGACGAACCGTCGGGACGGCTTTCCCTCAGCGCCGTCATCCCCCTGGATTTTTGGGTGACGAAAGCCAATGTTGACAAGAAAGAGCTTGCCCTGGCCGAAGCCGTTCTGGACCGGCAGGCCGCCGGGGTTTCCCTGGACATGGAAATCCGGACCTCAGCGCTGGATTTGATTACCCAGGCCATGTCGGTGCGGTCTTCCCGCCGGGCGGATGAATACGCCCGCCGCCATTACGAGCAGGTCCTGGAACAGTACCGCCTGTCCCGCGCATCTGTTTCGGAATTGTCGGATGCCGCAGCTCTGGCCGGTTCAAACCGTACCCAGTACATCAAAGCCCGGTACGGCTTTCTTTCCGTCTTGTCCGCGATACGGAGTCTCGGAGGCTTTTCTTCCGATGAAGATTTGCGGGCCGCGCTCTTATCCTGGTAACATGAACTTGGTATATTTTATACCGGCGGTATTTTGATGAAGATCCCCATAAAAACGGCGTCCTGGATCGCCGCGTTGGTAAGCTGGCTTCTCCTTTCGGCGCTGACCGTGTTCATCATCATGAGCATGAGGGACCGGGCGCGGCTTATACGGGACAACGACAACGAGCGGCTTTTCAGCGTCCTTTTTACCAGTCTGCGGGATTACGAGGATGCCGGTTCCGCCATTGAATCGTCCCCCCTGCTGCGCGGCCGGATCGCCGGGTTCGGCTTCTTTGGGGAGGACCTGAAGCCGGCCTACGGGTGGGGTACGGTTCCGCCGGTTCTTGATGAAGAACTCCTGCAAAACCACCGGGAGACCGGGCCCGGTGGCCGTTATACCATACCCGACAGGCAGGGAAGCCGGGTCAAGTTCATACTCCGTACCCGGCCCGAAGCTATGCCCCGGATGACAGCCGGCCGGGAGGACAGGCGGCAGCACCACGAAGGGCCGCCGGGCCGTGAACAGAACCGGCGCGGAAGGATGACGCGGCGCAGGTCCCCGGAGGACTCCAACGGGACGCCGGATTCCGCCGGGATTCCGCCCGTTTTACCGGCGCAGCCTTCCGGGGATGTTCCGCCGGAATTTGCCTTCTTTTCTACCCTGGCCCGGAGCAAGTACATCTATATAGACGTTACCCATCCCGCCTACTGGCGTACCTGGACCCTGACGGCGGTTTTTTTCCCCTTCTGCGAACTGGCCTTGCTGGGGCTGGTATTCTTTGTCCGGCGGCTGTACCTCAAGAACCGGGAGTACCGGGAACGGATAGAATCCCAGAAAAACCTGGTGGTCCTGGGAACTGCCGCAAGCACCCTGGCCCATGAAATCAAGAATCCCCTGCTTTCCATCAGGCTTCAGACCGGGATACTGCGGAAGATCTTCCCCGAAACAGGGAAGGAAGAACTGGCCGTCATTGACGACGAAGTGGGGCGTCTTTCGGCCATGACCTACCGGGTGAACGACTTCCTCCGGGACGCCTTGGGAAATCCCGTGCCCGTGAACAGTTCCGCGCTTCTCTCTGAAATTTCCCGGCGGCTCTGCGGCGAAGACATTGTTGATCCCGGTGCAATCCGGGACGGCGTGATCTTCATGGACCGGGAGCGCGCCCGTTCTGTTTTCGAGAACCTGATCCGCAACGCCCTGGAAAGCGGCGGCCCGGCGGAAGAAATACGGGCTTCCGTCACCAGGAGCGGCGGACGGGGCCAGGGACGCCGGGTTCCGGTAAGCCTGGCGATCAGCATTACCGACCGGGGCAGAGGAATACCGCCGGCAGACCTGGGGAGGGTCTTTGATCCCTTTTTTACCAGTAAAAGTGCCGGCGCCGGTATAGGCCTGAGCATCAGCCGGCGGTTCATAGAAGCCGCCGGGGGGACCATTGTTTTGGAGAACCGGGAAGGCGGCGGCGCGGTTGCGCGGATCGTCCTGCCCGAGTACAAGGGGGAAGGGTCATGCGGGTTTTGATTACCGACGACGAGCGGAACATACGGGAATCCCTGAAAAAATACCTGGGTCTGGAGGGAATAGACGCCCTGTGCGCCGAAACCGGGGAAGACGCCCTCCGCTTCCTTGAACGGGAATCCTTTGACGCGGTAATCCTTGACCTGAAACTTCCGGGGATGAACGGCCAGGAGGTTCTTGCGTGGATACGGGACCGGGGCATATCCGTTCCGGTTGTCATGATATCCGCCCACGGCCAGATCCCCGACGCGGTGGAGGCGCTGAAGACCGGGGCCAGGGATTACCTCGTCAAGCCATTTGATCCGGCGGAATTACTCATCAAGCTCAGGCAGCTTGTGGACGATAAGCGGCGGGAAAACCGCCTAGAGGCGGAGAAACGCCGCGAGACAGTTCTCCGCCTCACGGACCACGGCGGTCTTATCGGCGGGACGGAAGCGATGCGCCGCGTTTCCGCCCAAATCCGTAAGGTCGCCGCTTCCGGCGCAACGGTTCTTATCACCGGGGAAAGCGGCACGGGCAAGGAAGTGGCCGCCCGTGAGATACACTGCCTGAGCCCCGGCGCGTCCGAACCCTTTGTCGCGGTGAACATAGGCGGCATACACGAGGGGCTTATGGAAAGCGAGCTATTCGGCCACGAGAAGGGAGCCTTCACCGGCGCCGCCGTCCGGAAACAGGGGCTCTTTGAACTGGCGGGCCGGGGCGTCATCTTCATGGACGAGATAGGGGAGATGCCCCCTCCGCTCCAGGTAAAGCTCCTCCGGGTCCTCCAGGAGCGGAAGATACGCCGCCTGGGGGGAACCGCCGACATTCCGGTGGGGGCGCGCATTATCTCCGCCACCAACCGGGACCTGGAAGCGTTGGTACGGGACGGCCGCTTTCGGGAAGACCTTTACTACCGGCTTAACGTCTTCCGCCTTGTCCTCCCTCCCCTCAGGGAGCGCCGGGAAGATCTGCCCCTTTTGACGGAACACCTGCTGCGTAAACTCAGCGTCCGAATGAGCCGTCCCGCGCCGTCCCTGTCCTCCGGGGCGGCGGAAAAACTGCGGGGGTACTCCTTTCCGGGAAACATACGGGAACTGGAAAACATCCTGGAACGGGCTCTGATTTATGCGGGCGAAACGGAGATCCGCCCCGAAGACATTGACATTCACCGGGACGCCGGAATTTTCGGCAGCGGTCCGGAAACCGGCAACGTTGCTTCTGGCAACGGCGCTTTCGGAAGCGGTGCTTCTGGAAGCGTGGCTTCCTTGGAGGATCTGGAGAAGCGGGCCGTCAGAGAGGCGCTGGCCCGCTGCCATGGGAACCGCACCAGAGCGGCGGAGGAACTGGGGATAAGCAGAAAGACCATCATCAACAAGATAAAAGCCTATGGCCTGGAATAAGAGAAACCGGAATAGAAAGGAAGGCGGCGTTTTCTTGCGCAAAAACGCCGCCTTGCCCGCGTCTAATCCTGCTGTTCTCCCAGCAGCCTGAAGGTCACTTCCAGAAGTTTATCCGTTTCCAGGGGCTTTGCCAAATGAGCGTTCATACCGCTTGCTATGGCCCGGTTTATGTCTTCTTTGAAGGCGTTGGCGGTAAGGGCCACGATGGGAATGGTTTTGGCGTCCGGGCGGTCCGGAA
>JAIRSL010000224.1 GCA_031255475.1 Treponema sp. | reverse complement strand
AGCCGCCGCCCTTAACCGGGGCGGCGGTTTTTTTTACCCCGCGAGCGCGCAAGGGATAGGAGGGGTGCGAAGCAGACCCGGCGCAGCCGGGTCCGCAGCCCCGGATAGCCCGGTCCCCGCCGAAGGCGGGGATGCGCCCGAATTCTTGTATTCATAGGGAGAACGCGCCTCTAAACGCAAAAATTGCCGTTTCTTTCGGGGTTTCTTGATTTTCCCCCCCTGACGGTATATGCTAAATAACGATTTAATTTTTAAAGAAACTATTTTCAAATGTGGAGGCTTGTAATGAGAACGATACGGAATTTTAAGCTCACAGTCGGCATCGCGGCGGCGATCCTGATCCTGGCGGCTTGTAATAAATCCGCCCCGGCTCCCGCGGTTTCCGCTGCCCAGGCGGGCGGCGGGGTAACGGTGAGGCTTTTAACCGACGCTACCGGTATAGACGACAAATCTTTTAACGCCGCGGCGTGGCGGGGCATACTGGAGTTTTACGGCGATACCTGGGAGAATCCCCGGCAACGGGGGACTCTCTACGAGGTGATAACCGCCCAGACTCAGGATATGTACATCCCCAACCTCAGGCAGGCCACGGACGAAGGCTACGATCTCATCGTAACCACGGGCTTTACCTTTGCCGACGCCCTTACGGAAGTTGCCGGGGACAGCCCGGATCAGCAGTACCTGATCGTTGACGTGGATTGGGTGAACCTCCCCAATGTCATGCAGGCGGTATACGCCGAACATGAGGGTTCCTACCTGGTCGGGGTCGCGGCCGCCCTCAAGGCCCAGGCCGACGGCATGGTCAATCCCCGGTTCGGCTTTATCGGCGGCGTCCCCGGCGCGACAATCACCAAATTCGAGGTCGGGTATGTCCAGGGAATTCTGTCGGTGTTCCCCGACGCCGGCATAGTGGACTACTACGTGAACGACTGGGGACGGGCGGATCTTGCCAAGACCCAGGCCATGAACTGGTACGATTCCGGGGTATACGCCATTTATTCCGCCGCCGGGGCCAGCGGGAACGGCGCTATAGCCCAGGCCAAGCAGCACCGCGAGGCGGGGAAGAACGTATGGGCAATAGGGGTGGATTCGGATCAGTACGAGGAAGGCCGCTACAGCGATACCGAATCGGCGGTCCTTACGTCCATGATCAAGCGGGTGGAAACCAGCCTGATCTACAGCCTCAACGCGGTAAAGAACAACGCCTTTAAGGGCGAAATCATCACGTTTGATGTCAAGGCCGACGGGGTGGGGTATTCATCCGCCAATCCCGCGCTTACCGAAGATATTGTTGACGAGATTGAAAGGGTAAAAGCTCAAATTATCTCCGGCGAGATTAGTATAGCCGCCACCAACGCGGAAGCAAAAAAACTTCCCGGATTTCCCCAGGATTTGAAAGCCCTGGACGACTGAAAGAAGCGGAGCATCGTCCCTCCGGGTCCGTGCAGGGCGACGGCATCTCCATGCGGAGACGGGCGCGTCCGCTCTGAGGGGCGGCGCGTATATGGTACATTGCAAAAACAGGAGTTCCTTTGAATACCCCCGCCATTGAGATGATTGGCGTCACCAAGGTTTTTCCGGGTGTTGTGGCAAACGACCGGGTGAACCTGACGGTCCGGGAGGGCGAAATCCACGCCCTTTTGGGAGAAAACGGGGCGGGCAAGTCAACGCTTATGTCCGTCCTTTTCGGCATTTACGAAGCCGACGGCGGGATCATCAGGATACGCGGGAAAGAGGCGGCCATACGGAACCCCAACGACGCTATCGCCCTGGGAATAGGGATGGTACACCAGCACTTTAAACTGGTGCGGAATTTTACCGTGGCGGAGAACATCGTCCTGGGTCTGGAGTGCCGGAACCGTTTCGGGAACCTGGATATGGCCGCCGCGGAAAAGAAGGCGGAGGAGCTTTCCGCCGCCTACGGCCTTGCGGTGGATCCCCGGTCCCGTATCGAAAATATCACCGTGGGTATGCAGCAACGGGTGGAAATCCTCAAAATACTGTACCGGAACGCGGATATCCTCATCTTTGACGAGCCTACCGCGGTCTTAACCCCCCAGGAAATAGACGAATTGTTGCTCATCTTCAACCGTCTTAAGGCCGAAGGAAAGACCATCGTCTTCATCACCCATAAATTAAAGGAAATCAAGGCGGCGGCCGACCGGTGTACCGTACTGCGCCGGGGCAGGACGATAGATACGGTTGTCGTGAAGGATGCGAACGAGATGGAACTGGCGGAAAAAATGGTAGGCCGGGCAATCAGTTTTACCGTTGCGCGGAAGCCTGCCAATCCCGGTCCGGTTGTCCTTCGTATCGAGGATCTCCGTGTTGCCGGCTCACGGGGGCTTCCGGCGGTCAACGGCTTTTCCCTGGAGGTCCGCGCCGGGGAAGTGGTCGGCATAGCCGGGGTGGACGGCAACGGGCAGCCGGAGCTGGCCGCCGCCGTTTACGGACTGCTCCCGGCCGCCGCGGGCCGCATCCTGTTCAAGGGCAGGGACATTACCCGCACGAATATCCGCGAACGTATCAAAATGGGGATCGCCTATGTCCCCGATGACCGCCAGAGGTACGGCTTGGCCCTGGATTTTTACCTTTACGAGAACCTGATGCTCAAGGGTTACCGTAAGCCTCCTTTTGCCCAAAACCTCATCGATCAGTTTGATATACGGGCGGAAAAAGGCCCCCTGACCGTCACGAGCGCCCTTTCCGGCGGAAACCAGCAGAAGGCCGTCATAGCCAGGGAACTGAGTCTTTCCCCGGAGCTTCTCATCGTGTCCCAGCCTACCCGCGGGCTGGATGTGGGGGCTATTGAGTACATCCATACGCGCATTTTGGCGGAACGGGATAAGGGCCGGGCGGTACTCCTTATTTCCTTTGAACTGGACGAAATCCTGGGGCTTTGCGACCGCATCGCGGCGATTTCCAGGGGTTCCGTGGTGGGGATAGTCCCGGCTGAAGACGCGACCGAACGCCGTATAGGGGCCATGATGGGGGGAGTGGCCTCCCCGGAGGGGAAAAACCTCCCGGAGTATGACGCGCCGCATAAAGGGGGTATCCATGCCTGAAAAAAAACGGTCCCTTGCCCGTGTCCGGGGCGTGGTTTTGGAGGCTTTTACCGGGTCCAACGCCCTTCTTTCCGCCGCGGTGGTGCTTCTGGGCTTCCTGGTGGCTACGGTCCTGATCCTCCTTGTGGGCAGGAATCCCGCCGGTATGTATTCCGCCATATTCCAGGTGGTTTCGGGGTGGGACCTCCGCCGGGGGACCCACAACACTCGGTACATAGGGGAATGGCTGGTGAGCGCCGTCCCCCTTATTCTCTGCGGCCTTTCCATGGGCTTTGCCGCCCGGACGGGGCTTTTCAACATAGGCGCCGAAGGCCAGTACGTTGCCGGTCTTACCGCCGCCCAGTTCGCGGCCATCTACGGCCCCCAAATCCCGGTGTTCCACTGGGTTCTGGCAGTGCTGGCCGGCATCGCCGGGGGGGCGGTTTGGGGAGGCATCGCGGGTTTCCTCAAAGCCCGGTTCAGCGTGTCCGAGGTGGTAGCCACCATCATGATGAACTACATAGCCCAGTACCTTTCCCGGCTTTTTACCCTGATGATTCCGGGGGCCAACACCTTCCGGACCCCGGATTTTCCCCGGACCGCCCGGCTTACCAGTCCCCTGCTCGCGTCCCTCACCAACGGTTCCCGGCTCAACTACGGCCTGTACCTTACCCTGGCGGCGGTGGTCTTTTATTGGCTCATCATGGGGAAGACCCGGTTCGGCTATTCACTGCGGGCCACGGGTTTTAACCGGGATGCCGCCCGCTGCGGCGGTATCAATGTGAACGCCGCCGTTACCGCATCTATGGCCATTTCCGGGGCCTTTGCCGGTTTGGCCGGGGCGGCGGTTTCCCTGGGCGTCTTCCCGGCGGGGCGGGTCCTGGCGGTTCAGGACGGGTACGGGTTTGACGGCATAGCCGTGGCCCTGGTGGGGAACAGTACGGCCTGGGGTACCGCCCTTTCGGGCCTTCTCTTTGGTATGCTCAAGTCCGCCCAGCCCCTGATGCAGTCCCGGCAGATACCCAAAGAAATCGCGTCTATCATACTGGGGCTGGTCGTGGTGTTTATATCCCTCCGCGCGGGAGTACGGATCATCGTGGACCGGCGGCGTAAAGAAACAATGCGGAAAGAGGGGGAAACAGGATGAGCGAATTTATGCGGGCCGTGTGGACCATGCTCCCTTCGACGGCCATGATCGTGGCTCCTATTCTTATTGCCGCCACCGGGGGGATGATCTGCGAAAGGGCGGGGGTGGTGAACATAGCCCTGGAGGGGCTTATGGCTTTCGGCGCCATGACCGCCGCGACCACCCATGTGCTGCTGGAAAGTTCCGCCGGATTTTCCATTCCCCTGGCTCTGTTCCTGGCCGCCCTTACGGGCTGTCTGTTTTCCCTGATTCACGCCTTTGCCGCCGTTACCCTCCAGGCCGATCAGGTCATTTCCGGTACGGGCATTAACCTTCTGGCCAACGGGATCACCGTGTTCTTCTGCCAGCTCCTCTTCAGGATGGACCGTACCCGGAACTATCACATGGGTATGCGGGCCGGTTTCGGCGGCATCTACCCTACCGCATGGATCAGTCTGGCCATCCTGCTTGCCGCGTGGTTCATCCTCTATAAGCGGCCCTGGGGTTTTCGCCTCCGCGCTTGCGGCGAACATCCCCAGGCCGCCGCTTCCGCCGGGGTAAACGTCCTGCGTATCCGGTACATCGCGGTACTCATTTCCGGCGCGCTGGCGGGTCTGGCCGGAGGCTGTATAGTCCTGACCCAGGACATCCAGTACACGGTAACCACCATCAACGGCAAGGGCTTCATCGCCCTGGCGGCGGTCTCCTTCGGCCGCTGGCTGCCCCTAGGCATACTGGGCGCGTCCTTTCTCTTCGGCGCTTCTTCCGCGCTGGCGGTGAACATCGTCAACATCACGGGCCTCAAGTTCCTTCCCTCGGAATTCTTCAACGCCCTTCCCTACGCAATCACCCTGGTAACCCTGGTGGTTTTCAGCGGCAAAGACTACGCCCCCAAAGCCGCGGGCCAGCCCTATGACAAGGGGAAGTGACCGGAACGTCCCGAACGCCGCTTGTAATGACGCGCGATTAGTATGCCCGCCGCCGTAAGGCGGTGTCCGAAGGAAAGGGGCGGAAACCTTTCCCGTAAATGCCGCGCGGCGTGGCGGAGGTTAATTCGCCGCTCCCATTGGTATAAACCCGTCCTAAAGCGTTATACTTTGTTATTATGATGAATAAACCCTATATATTTCGATTTTCACCGGCGCGGCAAAAAGCCCGGCTGCCGGTATTCAACCGGGTGTTCCCGGCTGCCGGCTATCTTCTGATTGCCTGCCTGATCTGCGGAACCCTTGGTTTCGCTGCCTGCGTTTCCGCGGGAAGCGGGGCATCCGGCAAAACCGGTCTTTACGGCGGTCTGGGACAAGCCTCCGATCCGGTCCCTTTCATGACGAAGGCCCGGACGGGAACGCTGCCCAACGGGCTGCGGTACTATATCCTGGAGAACGAGCGGCCCGAAAACCGGGCCTTCCTTACGCTGGCGGTGAACGCCGGTTCGGTACTGGAAACCGGGGAAGAACAGGGGCTTGCCCACTTTACGGAACACATGGCCTTCAACGGGACCAGGCGTTTCCCCGAACAGGAGCTGCTCGATTACCTTCGTTCCCTGGGAATGCGTTTCGGCGCCGACATAAACGCCTATACCTCCTACAACGAGACCGTCTACCGCATTGAAGCGCCGGTAGAAACCGGGGAAGACGGCGTCAAACGTATTCCCTCAAAAGCCCTGGCGGTACTTGACGACTGGTCCCATGCCGTCACCTTTACGCCGGAAGCGGTTGACGATGAACGCCTGGTTATCATGGAAGAATACCGGTCCAGACTTGGGGCCGGCGAACGGGTCATGCGGAAATTAATGCCCGTCCTGTTCCGGGGATCGCCGTATGCGGACAGGATGCCTATAGGACTGGCCGACATCATCCAGAACGCCCCGGCGTCCCGTCTGGAAAATTTCTACAAGACCTGGTACCGCCCCGACAACATGGCGATCATCCTGGTGGGGGACTTCGACGGGGCGGTCCTGGAAGCGGAACTGGCCGCTCATTTTACGGCCCCCCCTCCCGGTTCTCCCCTTAACCGTCCGGAATATGAACTTCCGAAACCGGAAAAAGACAGCCTCATGGTAGAGATCATCACCGATCCCGAATATCCCTATCCCCGGTTCGATCTCTATTACCGGGAAGCTCCCCAGCCCCTGCGGGGAGATCTGGAATCCTATCGCCGGGGGATTATAGACGCCCTCATAGATCAGATGTTCTCCTTCAGGATAGAAGACGCCGCTTCCAAGCCGGAAACCCCGTACATCGCCGCGGGAGGCTGGGAAACCCGGTACGGGCGGGAATCCCGCTTTTACGTGCTTTCGGCCATTACCAAGCCCGGCGTTACCCGCGAAAGCCTAGGGGCGATTCTCCGGGAAAAGGAGTCCATAATCCGCTATGGATTTACCGCCGCCGAAATCGACCGGGCAAAGCGCAGCCTTATTTCAAACCTTATGCAGCAGGCCGCGGAAAAAGACCGACAGCAGTCGAACTTCCTGGTGTCACTGTTTACCTCGCACTTCTTAAGGAACCAAAACGTGTCGGATATTGAGTGGGAACTGGACGCGGTTACCAGGATGCTCCCCTCCATAACCGCCAGGGAAATAGCGGCGACGGCAAAAAACTACTTTGCTTCCAACGACATCACCCTGTTCCTGATCGCCCCCGAATCCGAGGCGGCCGGCCTCCCGGACGCAGCGGAGATTCAGGGTATTCTTGCGGCAAGCCGGAAGGAGCGCATACCCCGGCCCAAAGAGACGCCTGTCGGCGGCAAGTTATTGGACGCGGAACCGGAGGCCGGAAATGTCGTCGGTGAAAGCCGGGATGACGGGACCGGGGCCGTTCTTTGGGAACTGAGCAACGGCGCAAAGGTCATTCTTAAAGAGACAAGCAACAAGAACAACGAAATTATCCTTTACGCCATAGCCCGGGGAGGCGTTACCGGAGCGCCGGAATCGGAGGAAATTTCCGTGCGGCTTGCGGCGGAAATGATGAACGTTTCCGGGGTAGGCCCATATTCACGGATGGAACTCCTCCAAAAACTGGCGGACAAACAGGTTTCCATAGCCTACTGGACCGCCATGTTCCACCGGGGATTTAACGGGTACGCCGCCGCCGGGGATGTTAAAACCTTGTTTGAACTTCTCTACCTCAGTTTTACCCAGCCCCGGCTTGATCCAGGCGCGATAGAGGCCATGCTGGACCAGTACCGGACCACTCTGGCTCAAAAGAACGAAAATCCGGAGGCGGTCTTTGATGATGAGGTAAGCCGCATCATCTTCGGGAACAACCGCTTTAACCGGCCGGTGGAACTTGCGGACATGGAAAAGGTACACCCCCAGGCGGCTCTGGACTTTATGCGCCGGAGCCTTGGCCCCCAGGACTATACCTTCGTGTTCACCGGCAACCTGGACATCCCCGCCCTCCGGGGCTACGCGGAAACGTATCTCGCCGCCATTCCCCGTACGGAAGCGGACATGAACACCTGGACGGATCCGCGGATACTGCGTCCGGGCAAAACCGAAAAGACGATTTACAAGGGAAAAGAAGAGAAGAGCCTGGTATTCATGGGCTGGTTCCTCCCGGAAAAATACGACGAACGCCAAAGGGCGGCGGCCCTGGTTTTAACCGAATACCTGGACATCGTGCTGGTTGAAGAAATACGGGAAAAATTAGGGGGCGTATACAGCATTTCCGCCGGAGCCTCCCTGTCTTCGCTGCCGCCTGAGGGCGAACTCACCATGAGCAGTTATTTCGCCTGCGATCCCCGCCGGGCTGAGGAACTGAGCGACGCCGTTATCCGGCAGCTTGAGCTTATCGCACGGGGAACCGTCAACGCCGGGACCTTCGCAAAGGCGGCGGAAGCGCTCAGAAAAAACTGGGAAGTCTCCATGCAGAACAACTCCTACATAGCCCAAAACTATGGGAGCCTCGCGGTTATCCTGGACATGCCTCTGAGCCAGTTGGATAAACGCCCCGGCCTGTACGCCGGAGTTACCCCGGAAGAAATACAGGACCTCTGCCGCCGCCTTTTGCCGGAGGG
>JAIRSL010000219.1 GCA_031255475.1 Treponema sp. | reverse complement strand
ATTGTGAATTACGGTTTTCCGAATACCCGTCACGGGGAAGTTTACGTGGTGGACGGGACCTATCTTAACATACGCAGTTTTGCCATGCCTTTTGGGGATTACCGGGGCAGCTTCCGGGACAACCCGTTTATCTTACGGGTTGTCCAGACCCGCCTGCCGGGTCCGCCGGAGGGGAATTACATGCCGGATACGGTCCGGGCCTTTCGTGAGATTGCCGGCGACGGCGGCGGAGATATGGTGTATTCCAAAGGGCCGGAGGACCTGGTGCAAAAGATAAGGGAAATTCTGGAACAGGAGCGGAGAAAGCCCCTGGACCTTGTGCTCTGTCTGGACACCACCCATAGCATGAAGGACGATATTGATTCGATACGGTCCCTTCTTATTCCCATGCTGCAAGACATGATTCCCGAATTTCCGGACTTCCGCATCGGCATGGTCCTGTATAAGGATTATTTTGAAGAATACCTTACCCGCGTCATCCCCTTTACCAGGGACATGGCGGCGGTCCGCAGAAGCCTTAACGCCATACGGGTGAGCGGCGGCCGGGATTTGCCCGAAGCGGTCTACGAAGCCCTTCATGAAGCGGCCGTCCGCTTTCCCTGGGAAGCGGATACCAGGCTCATCATCCTGATAGGCGACGCGCCGCCCCACGCCCGGCCCCGGGGCCGCATAACCAGAGACATGATGGAACGCGAGGTGGCAGACAAGGCGCTTAAGGTCCACGCCATCATCCTGCCTCAGTAGAATCCGCTCCGCCGGCGGCGGGTTGTCACTTGCTCTTTTCGGCCATGCGTTCCAGAACTATGGTCGCGAGCCGTTTGTATTGCGGGGGAAGCAGTACTTCGTCCTGGGTGTTGTACCGCTCAAGGAGGGCGTTGAATTCTTCCCGCGCAATATCGTATTTCCGCTGTTTATAATGGATAAAGGCGATTTCATATTCCGCCGTACAAACCATGTCGATATCGTCGGGGAATCGTGCCAGAATCTCTCTGTAATATTCCAGGGCCAGCTTGTTGCGGTTCCTGTCCGAGGCTTCCTGGGCCCGCTGAACCAACTCCGCCGCCGTCGTATCATCGTTAATATTCACCGGGCCTGAATAACAGCCCGAAACCAGCACCGCTAAAACAGCTATGAGGGGTAGATTGAGTAAACGCATACATCAAATCTATACCATCGATACGGTTAAAACAAGGCTCCGGCCGGGGCGCGGCATTGTATGCCGACCTGCCGCCTCCGTGAAAACTACCTGTTCCGGCCGCCCAGTATGACATCCGCCTGGGTGGTCAGTGTACCGCAGAATATGAGGGCAAAGCCCAGGAGGGTCCAGGTTCCCAAAGGCTCGGACAAAAAGACGACCCCGCCTATGGCGGCGAAAACCCCTTCCAGTGAGAGGAGTATGGTGGCGTGGGCGGGGGGCGCGTACTTTTGGCCGACCACTTGCAGGGTGTAGGCGAGTCCCACGGATCCGAGGCCGCTGTAGAGGATGGGGATGATGCATTTCAGAATGGCGTCCGGCGGGACGGTCTCAAAGATAAGGGCCGCGATAGTGGACAGGATGCCGCAGACTATGAACTGTCCCGACGCAAGGGCCACGGGATCCGCCCGCTTGACCAGGCTGTCGATGAGGAGCACGTGGAAGGCCCAGAACAGGGCGCTTACCGCCGTGATGAGGTCTCCGGGGTTAAGCTGTACGGGGCCTCCGTTCCGGCCGAAGATCTGGGAAGCGGCGCTGATGAAGAAGAGGCCCGACAGGGTGAAGACCGCGCCTATCCATGTCGGGATTCCGGTTTTTTTCCCCAGGAAGATGCCGAGTATGGGGGTAAGAACCACGTAGAGTCCGGTGATGAATCCCGAATTACCGGCGGTGGTATGGACGATCCCGATCTGCTGCAAGGTTGCCGCAAGGAACAGGCAGATGCCGGCCAGGGCGGAACAGGCCGCGAAGGTCCTGAAGGTCAGGGGCAGACCCGTGGTTCCGTCTTTGCGCCTTTCGGGGTTCCGCAGCCTGAAGAAGACCAGCGGGACGAGAGACAGGCTTCCAAGGACGAATCTGATGCCGTTAAATGTAAAGGGACCCATATCGTCCATTGCCGTCCGTTGAGCCACAAACGCAAAACCCCAGACACACGCCGTAATTAAAAGCAGGATGTCCGCCCGTAACGCCTGTTTATTCATAAAAAATATGGTATAGTATCGCGGATCAGATTACAATATCGGGGATTTTTTATGAACGATGTCATAACCTTACTGCGGGAATCCGGGGCCATGCTGGAAGGGCACTTCCTCCTTTCTTCGGGCCGCCATTCGGATCGTTATTTTCAATGCGCGCGGCTCCTGCAATATCCGGACCGGGCCGCGGCGGCCCTGGCCGGGGCGGTCGACCGCATCAAGGCGGACATACGGGCCGGAAAACTGGCCCCGGACGCGGTGGTAGGTCCGGCCATGGGGGGAATCGTGGTCGCCTACGAATTGGGCCGGCAGCTCGGCCTCCCCGCCCTCTTTACCGAACGGGACGACGGGGGCGTCATGACATTGCGCCGGGGCTTTACCGTGGAACCGGGAACCCGCATCCTTATTGCCGAAGACGTGATCACCACGGGCAAATCGTCGAAAGAATGCGCCGCGGTCCTGGAGGGTCTGGGGGGCCGCATAGAGGCCCTGGCCTGCGTGGTGGACCGCCGCTCTTCCGGCGCGGACATTCCCTGGCCCCTCTACGCCGCGATCAAGCTGGAAGCCGCCGACTGGGACGGCGCGGGCTGCGAGCTCTGCAAACAGGGTATCCCCGTTGTCAAGCCGGGATCGAGAAAACAAATTAACCCTATCAACCTGTAAGGAGGATACGGTCTATGAAAGTACTGGTTATCGGTTCGGGGGGCAGGGAACACGCCCTGGCCTGGAAGCTGGCCCAATCGCCGGCCGCGGAACGTATCTATGTGGCGCCGGGTAACGGCGGAACCGGCCGGGAAGCCAAATGCGTCAATGTCCCCCTTCCCGGCCCCCCCGAATCTCCGGAAGGCCGGGAAGCCCTTCTGGAATTCGCCCGGCAAGAGCGGATAGGCCTCACCATTGTAGGCCCGGAAGCGCCTCTGGCGGAAGGCATTGCGGACCGGTTCCGGGCAGCGGAACTGCCCATTCTGGGGCCGGACAAAAGGGCCGCCCGGCTTGAGACGAGCAAGGTTTGGGCCAAGTCGTTTATTGAAAAGTGCGGCATCAGAACCGCCCGGAGCCGCGTCTTTTCGGAATATTCCGCGGCCATGCACTATGTGGAGAGTTACTTTAAGGCCGGGCAGCAGGGGCAAGGCCCGCGGTCTTCTTCCCCGGATATTTCTTCCCTGGTGATCAAGGCCGACGGACTCGCGGCCGGGAAAGGGGTCGTGGTTGCGGCAGGGCCGGACGAAGCGGAAAAGGCGCTCAATTCCTTTATGAAGGGAGGAACCCTGGGAGAAGCGGGCAAGACGGTGCTGCTGGAAGAATTTATAGAGGGAAAGGAAGTTTCGATCCTGGCCGCGGTGAGCGTCAGGCCCGGAAAAAAAGGGGGCATCCTGCCGTTCATACCCGCGCGGGATCACAAGCGGCGGTTTGACGGCGATACGGGGCCCAACACCGGAGGCATGGGCGCCATTGCTCCGGTCCCGGACTTCTCGGCCGCCGCCGAAGCGGATTTTTCCGCCAGGATATTAAAACCCACGCTTAGGGGCCTGGAACAGGAGGGCCTGGATTACCGGGGCTTTATCTTCTTCGGCCTTATGGTAAGGGACGACCGCTGTTATCTGCTGGAATACAACGTGCGGCTTGGGGACCCCGAAACCCAGGCCGTCCTCCCCCTTATGGAAACGGACATGGCGGACCTCTGCGCTGCCATCCTTAAGGGCGGCTTGGGAACCTGCCCTCTCTCCTGGAAACCCGGCGCGGTCTGCGCCCCGGTAGCGGTGGCCGAAGGCTATCCCGGCCCGTACCGCAAAGGGGATCCCCTCATCATGGACGAAACGCGCCTGAGTCAATCGGGAGGCCGCATCTTTTACGCAGGTGTTTCCGCATCCGGGGACGGCCCCCTGATCACCTCCGGCGGACGGGTTCTGGCGGCGTCCGCCTGGGGCGCGGATGCGGGGAGCGCCCGGGCCAAAGCCTACGCCGTCCTGAACAGCGTTACCTTTCCGGGGATGGATTACCGCCGGGACATAGGCGCGGCGTACTCATAATCCGGTCTTACGGCAGGACGGGGCTATCCGCGCCTTCCGGCCCTCGCGTGTTTCCGGAATAAAGAGCGGCGGCAGGAAAACGCCCGCGAGTCACCTAAATGCAGGGCAGAAAGACCGTTAGGCCCCGGCACAGTTACAGGCCCGTTATGCGAAACTGGTTTCGAAAGCAGTTGACAAAATTATTGAAAATATTATGATGAGAACACATCAGATAAAAGACATCGATAAGAGATATTAAGGGAAAATATAATCATGGAAATTAAACCTGCCAAAGATCTGAATGACAACACAAGAGAAAAAATAAGTGAATTGTTTGTCGAGGCATTCGGAAAAGAATTAAAAATAATTTCAAAAGACACGAATAAATTGATAAAAGCGTTCTCTCATATGTTTGTGCTTGATTATTTCTATGTCGGTATAATAGATAATAAAATTGCCGGAATGATGGCCTGCGCGGACAAAGAACATTATTGTATAAATCATGACAGAAAAATATTGATAAAAAATTTAGGTATACTAAAAGGTCTTTTAGCTGATATAATATTTACAAAATATTTTAATAAATATCCTAAATACCCGGTTGAAATTGATGAACAGACGGGTTCGATTGAATTTGTGGCGACAAATAAAAAGTACCGAAAAACGGGCATTGCCTCATCAATAATGGAATACATTTTTTTGCTGGATACATATAAAAAATATATTTTAGAGGTTGCGGATACAAATGAGCAGGCATTCAGATTATACAAAAAATTAGGATATAAGGAAGTACACAGAATAAAACAAAAGTACGCAAAAAGCATAGGGATAAATTATTTGGTTTATATGGTAAAATGAAAACATACAAAAATTATACTTTAGGGATAGGCAGTATTTTTTTGCAGTTGTTTTTGATTTTTATAGCAGTCACATTGTTATTAAATATAATAGACGGAATAAAAATACATGAATATAAATTAATTAAATGGTATTTGATTACAATTATACCCGTTATTTTTTTAATAGGAAGTTATTTTGATAGATATTATGGAAAAATTATCCTGGATAAGAATAAATTATATATAAATAAAATTTTTTATAACCTGCATATACCATTCTATGATGTTTTGGTAATACAAGAACCATATATCATGACAATAAACAAAGTGATATATTTATTTCCCGAAGACAAAAAATTTTGGACGGAATTAAACGAATTGTATCTTGAATATTGCAGTATCAATGATGAGTATTTTGGTAAAACAGATGATATATATGAAAAATTATTTGTAATTATGCTTGAATTAAACGAAGAAAAATTTGTAGAAAACACAGGCCGTGTGATACGACGATTGCCAATATACGCGGTATATTTTATTTTTTTAAAAGGATTAATAAACTTTATCAAAAAATATGTGTTTTATAACGACTACTTTAAGATCATGAAAGACTTGAAAGGATACATAAAAGAATATAAAAGCAATTCCGGCTTCTCATGACAGGACTGTCACGTTCCGCCGCAAAACCTCTATTCGATCCGCCAAACCATCGTAACCACCAGCCGGCGCGTTAGGCGTAATTTGGACAAAAATTTGTTGAAAAATCGTGGATTATATAGAGAGGCTGTTCCAAAACTGAAGTTTTAGAACGCCTCTATTGACAAGGAAACAAATAACATGACAGAGTATAAAAAAGGGGTGTTTATGAAAAAATGTACTGTTTTCGTTTTATTATTGGCGGTTCATTCTGTATACGGACAAGACAATAGAATCATCCCAATAAATATAAGTTATTTTGGGGACTCGCTATTACACCCGGGCATTGAGATTGGTTATGAGAACGCGTTCCACAAATGGTTTAATTTTACCGCATCAATAGGAACGTATGTTCATCAAAGAAATCATGTCGGCCTCTTTTTAAACGCAGGGCTTAACTGGCGGCATACTTTCCCAATAGGGTATAGTATGGAATTTGGACTGGGTCTTGGATATTTGCATAAATGGGAACATGGAGGTGATACCTATGTTGTTGATGATAATGGAAATGTTTCGGTCAGACCAAAATACGGCCAGCCTCGTTTTATGCCGCAAGTTAAACTTGGTCTTCTCGGGTGGGATTTTAGAAAAAAAACTAATGTACCATTGAGGTTAAACGTGGATATAATCGGTTTTATGGAATACCCTTTTAATACGTATTGGCTGCCCCATATAGCGCTAAAGATCGGCGGAACTTATTATTTTTCATTCTAAGGAGTTCTCAAATGAAAAAATACATGACAGGCGTGTTGGTTTTAGTATTCATTTTAGGATCTTGCGGCGATCAGTTTCTTAGCAGTGATTATCAAGACGGCGATTGGTTTTATCTCGAGAGCAAGGGAGCCATAATGCCGGTGTGGGTAAACGGCAACAAATCGTCAAATATATTCATACTTTATTTACACGGAGGACCGGGCCAGTCGGCAATGGGTGAAAAGCCCATGTCCGGAATCCCGAAGCTGGAACAGGATTATGCGGTTGTATACTGGGATCAAAGAGGTTCCGGCATATCGCAGGGAAACGTAAGACCCGAAACCCTTACCATTGAACAGTGTGTGGAAGATCTGTGGAAACTGGTTCATCTTATCAGGTATAAATATGACAACCCGTCTTTATTTTTAATGGGGAACAGTTGGGGCGGAACGCTTGGTATGGTGTATCTGCTGGATCCCGCAAACCAGCAATATGTTTCCGGCTGGATCGATATAGACGGGGAGCACAATTGGGAAAACAGCATAAAATTATCCGCCCAATGGGTGCAAGATAGGGCTATGGAAAAAATAATGGAAGGGGAAAATGCCGGCCGCTGGCAAGAAGAACTCGCGTGGTATGCGAATACTACCCCTTCCTGGGATTCAGGTTTTGTGGAAAGACACTATGAAAACCTCTACGATCTAAACGGCATTACCTATAATTTTTCGCTTACTATAAACTACCTTGATTATTTGAATACGCCCATGACATTTTCGTACCCCATGAATAATAATTATATTGATAAAAATTTCAGCCTGCCCACTACGCTTAATCTGCGTCCGGAGATGCATAAAATTACCGTACCGACATTGATATTATGGGGCAGACACGACGGCATTTTACCGGTTGAGATGGCTCAAACCGCTTTTGATAGTCTTGGTACTAACGATAACGCTAAGTACAAGTACATATTTGAGAATTCCGCTCATACCCCGCATATTGAAGAACAGGATGCTTTTGTTGAGAAAGTAAGAATATTTATTAAAGAATATAAATAAGACAGTGGGATACAAAAACCAGTCCGGATGCATATAAAAGATTCAGGCTATGTTTTGGCTAGGCCATTCTGCGTCAACCTGATAACCAAACTCGAGCGCGGGATTTTTCAATCGACCGAAGACGGCTGCCGGCGGAAAACCGTATGCTTTCATGCTTTCACTCCCGGCGTTTTTCCGCCCGCTTTTCAAATGAACCGGTTCTTCATCAGCGCAAAGAAGTTCTCCGCCTCAGCCGCTTCCAGTTCGGGATTGGCCTCGTGGTATTCCACCAGATGGGAAGGGATTTCCGTCAGAAAGGGGGAAGGGACGCAGTCGGCGGTGTTCTGCATACGCCGGCGTTTCAGGCAGCTTGTGATGAAGAGTTTGTCCCTTGCCCTGGTAATGGCCACGTAGAAAAGCCGCCGTTCCTCTTCGATGTTACCGTCCCCCTCCTCCAGGCTGCGGGCGTGGGGGATGATCCCGTCTTCGGCGCCGGCGATAAAAACCACCGGGAACTCCAGCCCTTTGGAGGCGTGTATGGTCATCAGGTTCACCTTCCCCTTGTCCGCCTCGTCCTCCCCATCGTCCCTGGTGATAAGGCTTATGCGGTTCAGATACGGGTAAAGGGTGGGGTCCAGGTTGTCCGGGTCCTGTTCCCAGGTTTCGATGGACCTGATGAGGCTTTCTATGTTGACGAACTTCCACCGGGCTATCTTCTCGTTCTTGCTGTACTCCGTGACCAGATAAGACCAGTAGTCGATATTGTCCACCAGGTCCCGCGTTTTTTGAGACAGTGAGAATTTCCCGTTGGGGCCGGGTCTTCTGCCCAGGATTTCGTT
>JAIRSL010000010.1 GCA_031255475.1 Treponema sp. | reverse complement strand
ACTATCAGCTTGAAGGGCTTACCGCTTCCCTGCGTCTGGTGACCAAGGTTCCCAGCGGGGCCTAGAGCAACAGGTTCAATCGTCTCTGATATCGCGGAATGTAACAGTTAACCGGTGATACAGAAAGACCGTGGCGGTAAGCCAACGGAAACAAACAGACCCCCCCAGGGCAGCCTTGGGGAGGGTGAAAAGAGGAGAACATTATGGCGAGCGTGTATTTTATCAAACTGGACGGGATCGAAGGACAGTCGGCGGACAGTAACCATGACAAATGGCTCGAACTTCTCAGCTTTACCCACGGTGGGATGCAGAACATCTCCGTGCAGCGGGGCGGTTCCGATGTGGTGGGCCGGGGCCAGTTCCTCCCCTTCACCTTTGTTCACGCCATTGACAAGGCCACCCCGAAGATCCAGCAGTACTGCGTCAGCGGGAACACCATCAAGAAGGCGGAGTTTGCCTACTGCCGGGCCATCAACGGCGAGCAGACCACGATTTACGAAGTAATCCTGGAGAACATCAAGGTCTCCCGGGCCACGGTAAAGACCATTGATTCCGCGGACGGCGATCCCATGTCCCAGCAGCCGGTGGAAGAGGTGGAGCTTATCCCCGGGAAGATCACCTGGAAGCTTACCCCCATTAAGGCGGACAACACCAAGGACGGCGCTATCGAGGCCAGTTTCGACCAGATCGCCAACGCCTAAGGGCCCGCGCAGAAACAACATGACCCTTTGGTCATGTTGTTTCGTTATTGCATCCTGACAGATTCGGCAGATTCTGTTTGTGGTTGTCGTTTTTGACGAAAGTAAAGGTTAATGGCAGAAAGGCGCTATGGTTCCCTGGGAGGGGATTTAGAAGATAGATCAAAAGAGCCGGCCCGGTACCGGCCCTACCTCCTGAGCCGTCTGACGGACCTTGATCCGCTGGAAAAGAGGGATACTTTCGACCGGCTTATCAATTCCAAACAGTTAAAGAAAGACATTTTTGACAACATAGAAATGCTGTTTTACTCCCGCAGCCATCTGTCCCCGGCGGAAATGAAAAACATACCGGAACTGGAGAATTCGGTTCTTGGTTACGGCGTTGTGGATTTTTGCGGCAGGATGCACTCCAAGAGCAACGAGGAATTCTTGAGGGAACATGTCAGAAAACAGATCCTGGACTTTGAGCCCCGCTTCGATCCCTCCACGGTAAGGGTGGACTTTTTTTCTTCGGAGAATTCATCGGAATCCCTCCTGGAGTTCCACATTTCCGGCGTGATCCACGCGGGGGAAGTGGAGGAGGAAATCCGGTTTGTTTCAAAAATAGACCTGGAAACCGGCCTGGCGGACCTGAGTTTCCCAAAGGATTAAGAGAAGGATTAGGTTATAGATGGATTTTTTGGATTACTACCGGGACAATCTTGGCTATATCCGCGGTTTGGCCGCGGAATTCGCCTCCGAATTTCCCAAAATTGCCGGCCGTCTTTCCCTTTCCGAATTCGACTGCCAGGATCCCTATGTGGAGCGCCTCCTGGAAGGAACCGCCTTCCTGGCCGCCAGGGTGGAAAAAAAGCTGGACGAAAGCTACGGCCGGCTTCTGGAAACGATCCTGGGCTCCCTGGCCCCCGACGCCCTGTACCCCGTTCCCTCCGGGGCGGTGCTCCAGTTGGAGCCCGATTACAGCCTCCCCACCGTCAGCCAGGGGGGCGTTCTGCCCATGGGAACCGCCTTCGACGCCTTTATTCCCGGCATCAACACCCCCTGCCGCTTCAGTTCCTTTGTGGACATGCCCCTTTCCCCCCTCCTGGTGCGGGAGGCGGAGTACCTTACCCGGGATCTTTCGGGTTTCGGCATCCACGATGAGAAGGCCCGCGCCGCTTTGTACCTCAAACTGGAGAGCTTTGGGGGGGAGGGAAGGGCGGACACCTGTTTCTTTCTCAATATGAGCGACGACGGGGCCTCCCGTCTCTTGCGGCAGCTTATGGCGGACTCGGGGAGAATATACTCGGGAAGTTCCGGCAGCTTTAGCCCTCTGAACGGCCTTCGTATCAGCCTGCCTTTCCGGGCCGGCTCCCGGAGCCTTTTCCGGGAACTTAAGGGGAATATCCAGGGCCTCCGGTTCCTCCAGGATTTTATGGCCTACCCGGCTTTTTTCAAATTCTTTACCCTGGAAAAATTCCCCCTTGTCCGGGGGCTTCGGGAGATCCTTATCACCTTCCGCCGCCGGGACCAGTCCCTTGCCACGGAGCTAAAGACCGGCTCCCTCAGGCTGAACTGTGTGCCGGCCCTGAATCTCTTTAACAAGCGGTCCGACCGCATCCCCATGGAAAGGGAAACATACGAGTACCACGTAACGCCGGAACGGGCGGCTATGCGGGATTTCGAGGTACTCAGCGTCAAGGGGGTGGAATTCTTTAACGAGCGGAACGAAAAGCTCTTTTCGGCCAGGGGTTTCTACGAGGACGACCTCTTTAAGGAGGGGGAACAGAATTTTTTTAGCCAGCACCGCCGCCGGACCCTCTTTAGCACCAAGGCCGCCCGGCGCAGTTCCTACGACGGCTCGGAGCTTTTCCTTACCTTTTCCGGCCGGGACAGGCGGCTGGATGAGGCGTACCAGTTCGCCGCCGAGCTGGTCTGTACCAACCGGGATCTGCCCCTGCTTCTTTCGGGGAGCGCCGGGCTGGTAACCAAGGCCCCGTTGGTAAAAAGCTGTTCTTTTGTTACCCGGCCCACCCGGCCCGATTATTCCGGTATCGAGCAGGGGGAGCAGTCCGATTTTGCCAAACTGGGCCACCTGCTCTACAACCTTTCCGCCGCGCTCTGGCAGGAGGGGGATTTTCCCCTGGAGATGTTCAAGACCATGCTCCGCAATTACCGCTTCCGGGGGAACGAGGAAACCGGCCGCATGGTTGACGGGATAGTTAAAATAGACCGGCGTACCACGGCCTTCCGCTTTGTGGAGAAGGGGGCCCTCTTCTTTGAACGGGGCTGGAAGGTGGATATTTATTTGGACGAAAACGCCTACGCGGGGATCGGGTACTACCTCTTTGCCTGCGCGCTGGCGGAGATGCTGCGGAGTTTTACGCCTATCAGTTCCATAGTGGAAATAAACGTATACACCCAGCAATCGGGGTATTTGGGGACATGGAAAACGACATTGGAAAAAGGATAAAATTCCTTTCCCGGAACATCAAAGGCAATAATTCCGCCCCCGGCTGGTTCGGTTTGGTCCGTTCCCTGGAAAAGGCCCGCCCCGAACTGCCCCGCCTGGGAACCGCGGTTCATCCCAAGAACGAGAATGTCCGCTTCGGGCAGATCCCCTCTCTCCGCTTCCCCCCCTCGGAAATCGCCGATATTGCCGAAGGCAGAAGCGCCGGGGTGGACGCGGCGATTCTGGTACACTTTTTCGGCCTTTTGGGGGTAAACGGTCCCATGCCCCTGGATTTTACCCATTACGTCTTCCGCCGTTCCAACAACCACTTCGATCACACCTGGCGGCGCTTCCTGGATATTATCCACCACCGCTTTCTTACCCTGTTTTACCGGGCCTTTGCCCGGAACGAGCAGTCCGTCAGTTTTGACCGGGAAGACGACGACCCCATAAGGGGTATCTTCAAATCCCTGGCGGGGCTGCCGCCGGACCAGGTTTTTAAGGAGCCCCGGCAGGAACGCGTCCTCCTCGCCTACCCCCATCAATTCGGCATAAAAATAAAAAACCGCGTCATTCTGGAGGATATCCTGCGCCGCAGTTTCCGCATGGATATTACGGTTAAGGATCTGGTGCTGGCCTCCTACGACATTCCCCTGGAAAACCGGGCGGTCTTGGGCAGGCGGAAAACGGCTACCCTGGGGGTAAATTTGCAGATAGGCCGGACTTACTACAGCGCTAGGGGGAAATTTGAAATCCATATCGGCCCGGTGGATTACCAGGTCTGCCGCCGCCTTTTGCCCGGCGAGTCCGGCTTTGTCCGGCTGGAGGAAATTATCAAGCTGTACCTGGCCCGGCCCCTGGACTACGATCTGATCTTCACCATCAGCGGAGACTCCATACCCCGGCCCGCCCTGGGGGGCCCGGCGGCGTATCTGGGGGGCTGCTGGATCGGACAGGTTCCGGGCAGGCTGGTCAGACTGGTCAAACATATCTACGCCTACGGGCATTAATAAGAGTTTGCAAAAGGAGAAAGGAATGGCAAAACTAAAGCGTATACAGCTTTTTTCCAAACTTGACGGGACGGCTTACAAGTCCATTGAAAGCGCCACCATCCTGTGCAAGACCAGGGGAAACCCCTATGTGGAACTGGTTCACTGGGTAAACCAGATCCTTCTTTCGGAGAACACCGACTTCCACCAGGCTGTCCGGCATTTCGGCCTGGACGAGGCAAAGCTTTCCGCCGACATGCTCAAGGCCATGGACGCCCTGCC
>JAIRSL010000193.1 GCA_031255475.1 Treponema sp. | reverse complement strand
ATCATCGTGGCGGCCCTGCATGAGGACGAGATGAAGGCGGTGGAGTACCTCTACATGCAGGGGGTAGAGAACGGGGTCATCGGTATAGAGCTTTGTTCCCGTGAGCGGATTCTGGATCTTGAACCCAAACTGTCTCAGGATGTTGTGGGCGGTCTTTACGCGCCGGGCGGCGGCATCGTGGAACCCTACCGCTTCGTGTTTGCCCTGGTGGAGTCAGCCATGAAGAACGGGGTCTGCCTGTATACGGATTTTAAGGTAAATGCCGCCGTACGGGAAGGCGAAACCTGGATCGTGGAGGCAGCGGACGGCAGGAAGGTGCGGGCCCGGTATGTGGTCAACGCGGCGGGACTGTCCGCCGATGAGATTTCCCGGCTGTTCGGGGCCGAGGAATACGCAATCAAGGCCCGGAAGGGGGAATACTTCCTCATGGATCGGCTCACCAAAGCCCGTCCCGATCGGGTGGTTTTTCCGGCACCGACTACGGTTTCCAAGGGGATGCTGGTGATTCCCACGGTGGAAGGGACTGTCCTGGTGGGGCCTTCGGCAGACGCCGTTGAGGACAAGACTGATTTTTCCACAACCGCGGAGCGGCTGGAGCAGATTTTGGATTCGGGCAAGAAGATGATCCCCTCCCTGAGCCGCAACGACGTGATCACCAATTTCGCCGGGTTACGGCCGTATCTGGAAGAAGACTTTTATATTGAGGCTTCCAAAACGGCGCCGGCTTTTGTACAGGTAGCGGGTATTCAGTCGCCGGGGCTTACGGCTTCCCCCGCCATCGGGGAATATGTCAAGGACATCCTGAAAGGCATGGGCCTTTCCCTGACGGAGAAACCCGGCTGGGACCCCTTTGTGGAGGACCGGCCCAAGGCGCGGGAGCTTTCGCCCTTTGAACTGGATCGGCTCATCGCCGCAGACCCGGCCTGGGGCAACATGGTGTGCCGGTGCGAGAAGGTGAGCGAGGCGGAAATCGTTCAGGCCATACGGCTGGGGCATTACACCCTGGACGGGATCAAATACTTCACCCGGTCCCAGATGGGCCGCTGTCAGGGCGGGTTCTGTACCTACCGCATCATCAAGATCATTATGCGGGAAACCGGGCTCTCCTTTGACGAGATCACCAAACACGGCGGCGCGAGCAGGATCCTGGAGGCGGAACTATGAAAGAACTGATGTATGACGCGGCGGTTATAGGCGCGGGCGCCGCCGGTATGGCCGCCGCGCTGGAACTTGACGCCGCCGGATTTTCCACCGCCCTCATAGACCGGGAGGATCACCTGGGGGGCATCCTGATGCAGTGCATACACAACGGTTTCGGCCTCCACGAATTCGGGGAGGAACTCACCGGACCGGAATTCGCCGGGCGGCTGATGGGGCGGATTCAGGCGGGGTCCCCGGCTTCCGGTGTTGCCGTGTACCTCAACACCACGGTAACCTCCTTCAACACCGGAAATTTCCAACCGGAAGGGCCGTATCCGTCTCAAGCCGCCGCAATGGGGGGGTACAAGGAGCTTTTCTGCGTGTCCCCGGACCGGGGCGTTTTGCGCATCCTTGCCCGCGCCGTGATTCTGGCCATGGGCTGCCGCGAGCGGAACCGGGGCAACGTGCGCATCCCCGGTTCACGGCCCGCGGGGGTCTACACCGCCGGACTGGCCCAGCGGCTGGTGAACATTGAGGGGTACATCCCCGGTAAAAACATAGTGGTCATCGGGTCCGGGGATATAGGGCTTATCATGGCCCGGCGCATGAGCTGGGCAGGGTGTTCCGTAAAAGCGGTGGTGGAGATCATGCCGTATCCGTCGGGGCTTACCCGGAACATCGTCCAATGCCTTCGGGACTTCGATATCCCCCTCTACCTGTCGTCCCAGACCACCAACATATACGGCAATGACCGGGTGGAAGGGGTGGAGGTAACCCCCATGGAAAACGGGGCCCTGGTCCCGGAGAAGCGGTTCCGCATAGACTGCGATACGGTGCTTCTGTCCGTGGGCCTGGTCCCGGAAAACGAACTCTCCAAGGACGCGGGGGTACAGCTCAACGGGACCACCGGCGGCCCCCTGGTGGACTCCTCCCTGATGACCAATGTCGAAGGGGTCTTTGCCTGCGGCAATGTGCTACACGTCCACGACTTGGCGGACTGGGTAACCGAGGAAAGCCGCCGGGCCGGGAAGTACGCTGCGGCGTGGCTCCGGGGGGAACGCACCGCCTTGCAAATCCGCGTCAAGGCGGGTTCCAACGTCCGGTACGCGAATCCCGGCAGGCTCAACCCCAAGACCGAAAACAAGATCTACCTTCGTTCCCTCATCGTCAAAAACGACGCGGTTCTGGAAATCAGGGCCGACAACCGGGTCATACGGAGTGTTAAGAAGAACCACGTCCAGCCCTCGGAGATGATTAACCTGAGCCTTGGTCCCAGGGACCTGGAAGGCGTTTCTCTTGGCCCGGATTCTGTTCTGGAATTTTCGATAGTATAAGGAGGTATTGATGCGAACTTTTACCTGTATAGTGTGCCCCATCGGTTGTACCCTTACCGTGGGGGAAGAACCGGAACTGCCGGTTACGGGGAACCGCTGTCCTCGTGGGGCGGCCTATGCCCTGGAGGAGATCCGCGCTCCCAAGCGGGTAGTCACCGCTACCTGCGGCATAACCGGACGCGGGGCGGGAGGCACGGATACTGTTCATGAAGCCCTGCGGCGCGTCCCGGTGAAAAGCTCCACCCCCTGTCCCAAGGAAAAGATTCCGGAACTCCTGGCGGACATCTACAAAATCCGCGTTACCCTGCCGATTAAAGCCGGGGATGCGGTCATTACCGGCTGGCGGGGAACTGGGATCGACATCGTTTCCGTCCGGGAGGTAGGGTAACCCCATGTTCGGACTTTTTGAACGCAAAAATGAAACGGACCCGGCCTGTTTCTGGAAAGAATACGAGAAAAAATGCGGCGAAAAGGTCCTGGCCTATACCCTGGGCCAATACCTTTCCGGCTGGGATGAATTCAACAATCCCCTTTGGGGCCTCCTTATCGCCACCTCAGGCGGTTTCCGTTTCCACCACTTCCCCCACGAAGGCTGGATACAGGCCCTGTCCCGGCTTTCCTCAGGCGGCGAAGCTCCCAAGGAGAAGACGCTTTTCATCCCCAGGGATAGCCTGGCGTCGGTGGAACTCAAAGTGGAAAAATCCTGGTTGAAAAAGCTCTTCCTTCCCCGTTCGCCCCTGCTGGTGGTCCGTTATGGGGACACGGGCGGGGAACTCGTTATGGAAACCGACCAAAAAGCGTGGGAAATCGTCCGGGCCCTTGAGGACCGCGCGGAAATAACATAAATGGTCCTGTGATTTTTACACGGTTCCTTACAGCCTGATGATCCTGGCCCGGGTCAGCACCTCGACGCCGGAACCGGTAAGGAGGATGTCGTTTTCCAGGCGGCAGCCGCCGTGGGCGGGATCGTAAAGGCCGGGTTCCAGGGTAAAGACCATGCCGGCCTGAAGCCGGCTGGCATTGTCGGACCGGTTGCGCAGAAAGGGCGCTTCGTGGGCTTCCAGGCCTATGCCGTGGCCCAGGGCGTGGGGCATGGCCTTTCTGGATTTGCCGAAAAGGGCATCCGTTGCGGCCGCCACTTCCCGCGCCTCCACGCCGTCGGTCACCATGGAGAGGGCCAGCTTGTAGGCCCGCTCGGTAAGGGAGAGAAGCCGTTCCTGCTGCCTGGTCAGGGGGGGCCGTACAACGGTGAGGGTAACATCCGTGGTGTAGCCCCGGAACTTCAGGCCGAAGTCCAGGATTGAGAGGCCCGGCCCGGCAAAAGCGGCGCTCGTGTAGGGGGGAAAGGCGTGGATGCCGAAACTCCGTTCCGGTCCGGCGGCCAGGGTCTCGAAGCCCGTGCCTTCACATTCCCGCGCGCGGGCCGCCGCCTCGATAAAAAGCGCCACATCGGTTTCGGTCCTGAGTATTTCGGACCGTATTGAATCTTCCAGCAGATCGATGATCTCGTTCGTGATCTCCGAAGCCTGCCGGTAGATGCGTATCTCTTCCTCATCCTTGATAGCCCGCAGTTCCCGGACCGCCTCGTGCACCCCCCCGCCGCGGCAGAGTACGTCAAAATCCGTAACTTCCTCTACAAATTGAAGGAACGTGCGGTATGACGTGTCCATGGGGATCTCAATCCGGGAACCATAGGGAACCTTGAGGAATTCCGCCGTACCCCGGAGGGCTTGTATACTCTGGTGGCCGAATTCCGCATACGGGATGCAGAGGTCGGTGTCCGCGTAGACCGTAGCCATATTGATGTCCCAGGGAACCAGGACGGCCTGCCGGACCGCCGTGAGGAAGAGCAGGGCGTCTCCCGGCTGGCCGGTAAGCCAGCGTATTGCCGGGTCCCGCCGTCCTTCGGCGTCTTCAAACATGACCATGGCGATCCCTTCCTGGGCCATGCGGTCGTATATCCGATCCCGCCGGGATTCAAGATAGTTCATGCCTGAAAGACTTCCCGGCAGGCCCTTAGCACGGTTTCCAGTTCCCGATCCCCTATCCAATAGTGGGTAACGAACCTGAATATCCCTTCTTCCGGGGTATTAATGAGTATCCCGCGATCTCTGAATATCCCGGCGATACGCGCCGCCGTGTCCGCATTCCGGGCCGGAGGAAAAGCGAAGAACACCATGTTAATATCCGTTTCCTCAGGACGTATCTCTATGCCGGGAATTCCGGCCAGGCCGCGGGCCAGTTCCTTTGCCCGCAGGTGATCTTCCGCAAGACGCGCCGTCTGGCAGGTCAGGGCTACGATCCCTGCCGCAGCAAGTATCCCCGCTTGACGCAAGGCCCCGCCCATGATCTTCCGTTTAAGACGGGCCGCGTCCACAAATTCTTTAGGCCCCGCCAGGAGGGACCCCACCGGCGCGCACAGCCCCTTGGACAGGCAAAACATCACCGAATCCGCACGAGCGGCGATTTCCCGGGCTTCCACCCCCAGGGCCGCGGCAGCGTTGAAGATGCGGGCACCATCCAGATGCACGGGCAGGTCCCATTCACCGGCAATGCGGCGGACGGCATCCATGTCCGCCATGGACACGACGCGCCCCAGAGAATGGGCGTTTTCCAGGCAGATAAGGGATGTGGCCGGGGCGTGGAGATCCCCCTTCCGAAGCCGGGAGCGGAGGGCTTCAAGCGGCAAAACCCCATCCGGCGCCGGAATAGCCCGGGTCTGTACCCCGGCGATGATCGCCGCCGCTCCCGCTTCATGCTGGACGATGTGGCACTCCTCTCCCAGGATAACTTCGGTCCCCCGCCCGCACCAGGTAAAAAGGGCCAACTGGTTCCCAAAGGTGCCGGAGGGCACAAAAAGAGCGGCCTCTTTACCCACCAGTTCCGCGCCCATCTCTTCCAACTTATTTACCGTGGGATCGTCCCCGTATACATCATCGCCCACTTCCGCCTGAGCCATAGCCCGGCGCATCTCTTCCGTAGGCCATGTTACCGTATCGCTCCGCAAATCAATCATGTTCTTCCCCCTGGACTTCACTGTCTCTACCATTATCTCTATAATCGGTACTTTTGCAACTGCGGGCGTTGTTTGCGGATCCCCCGGCGTTATGGATCGGACCGGGGATCAAAGGCTCACGGGTGAATAAAATACCGGACGTTTTACTTTTCCCCCGGTCTTCAGCTTCTTGCGTTTCCGGTCCGTATTAAGGAGGATGGCGCCGAAAATGGACGCGAACAGGCTTACCGCCAGGATGACCCAGCCCGTAAAGGCATGGTCCTGAAACGGAAGGCCCACGTTCATGCCGTAGAAGCTGTAGATCAGGGTTGGAATCATGAGGACGATGGACACGATGGTGAGCCGCTTCATGACAATGTTCAGGTTATTGGAAATGACGCTGGCAAAGGCGTCCATGGTTCCCGTCAGAATCGACGAATAGATGTTGGCCATTTCTATAGCCTGTTTGTTTTCGGTGAG
>JAIRSL010000189.1 GCA_031255475.1 Treponema sp. | reverse complement strand
GAGGAATTCGATATAGACGGTTTGAGGCTCGACGCGGCGGATCAGCTTCTCCCGGATTTTATGGACGAGCTTTCCGCCCGAACCAAGGGGCTAAAGCGGGATTTCTGGCTTATGGGCGAGGTGGTTCACGGGGATTACCGCAAGTGGGCCGGGGAAGGGCGGCTTGATTCGGTTACCAATTACGAACTCTACAAGAGCCTGTGGTCAAGTTTCAACGACCGGAATTTTTACGAACTCTCCTGGTCCCTCAGGCGGCAGTCGGGGCCTGAGGGCCTGTACCGGGACCTTAAACTCTACACCTTCGCCGACAACCATGATGTCATCCGGGCGGCAAGCGTCCTGAAAAACCCGGTGCATCTCTTCCCCCTCTATGGGCTTCTCTTCACCATGCCGGGAATTCCTTCTATTTACTACGGCAGCGAACGGGGGATGCGAGGGGAAAAGCGAAGCAACAGCGATTCCGCTCTCAGGCCGGCGTGGGAGGACCGGGACGAACGGCTTCCGCCGGAGAACCGGCCCGCCGCCGGCAACAGGGCGCTTTCCGGTGCGCTGCGGGACTTCATCAGGATACGGCGGGAGAACCCGGCGCTGCGGGACGGGGAGTACCGGGAACTCCTGACAGCCCACGAACAGTTCGCCTTTCTGCGGGAATGTCCCGGCAGCCCGCCGGTTATAACGGCGGTGAACAGCGCGGAAAGCGGAAAAACGGTGGTCCTGCCGGTGACCATTCCGGACGGGCAAGGCCGGACCCGGTGGCGGGACCTCCTTTCCGGCGAGGAATTCTACCCGGATGACGGAAGGCTCACGGTTCCCCTGGAAAGCTCATGGCTGAAGATTCTGAAACGGGAATGATCCCCCGCCGGCGTCCGCCCAATGCCGTAAGGAGCCGCGCCTCAAGACGGCCCTGGACCGGCGACCCGTAGGCCCGTTCCTCCGGGGTAAGGTTCACGGCTTCGTCAAATACGATTCCACGAGGGGGCTTTCCCAGGACAATGACGTGCTTCCCCAGGTAGACCGCTTCACGGGGATCGTGGGTAACGGCGATTACGATGCGGTTTTCCGTTCCAAGCAGGATTTTGATCGTGTCCATAAGTTCCAGCCTGAGGGGAATGTCCAGGGACTGAAACGGCTCGTCCATGAAGATCGTCCGGGCGGGAAAGGCAAAGGCCCGCGCTATGGAAACCCTCTGTTTCTCACCGCCTGAAAGCTCCTCCGGGAAGGCTCCGGCTTTATCCCCCAGGGACGCCAGTTCCAGAAAACGCCGGGCCCGGCTTTCCGCCCCGGCCTTTCCCAACCGCCGTTTAATAGGGAGGATAACGTTGTCCAGGGCATTCATCCAGGGGAGAAGCCGGGGTTCCTGAAACACGAAGGAAGCGGAAGGGGCCGCCTCCACGATGGAAACCGGCGCGAAGACGCCTTCTCCCTTCCGCGCGCCGGAATTGGGCTTCAAAAGTCCGGCCAGCAGTCTGAGGAGAGTTGTCTTGCCGCAGCCCGACGGCCCCAGGATGACCGCCGGGGACTCGCTCCCCAGGTCCAGGGAAAAATTCTCAAACAGCGGCGTATCCCCAAACCCAAAGGTAAGGTTCTTAACGGCAAGCCTTTCCGCGGGAAGGTTCATTGGCGGTTCCCTATACGTCCCGTGTAAGCCCTTGGCTGCGTACCCGCGTTTTCCCGGTACGCAGGACCACCGTCAGCAGGGCTTGGGAAAGGGCGGCGGCGATCACCGTGGCCGCAGTCCAGGCGAAGAGTTCCGGGGTTTCAAGCCGGGCCTTGGCGTTCTGCATACCCGTGCCCAAGGCGCTTAGAGGCTGGACCAGGACCTCGGCCGCTACCACCACTTTCCAGCACAGGGACAGGGAACTCCTGAGCCCCCCCAATACAAAGGGCAAGATTGCCGGGAAGTAGAGGTGCAGCAGGGCGTCCCCCGGCGGTATACGGTACACGGCGAAAAGCTCTTTAAGACCGGCGTCTACCCCCCGTACCCCCGCGATGGTGTTGGCGGCCATTACCGGAAAAACCATGAGGAAGGCGGTAAACACCGGGGTCCGCTCCTGGCCGAACCAGAGAAAGGCGATGAGGATCACCGACATGACCGGGGTGGCGGATATGACCGTAAAAAGGGGCTTTAAGAAAAAACCGGCCCGCCGGTCAATACCGGCGGCGATTCCGGCCAGAATTCCCAGCGGCGCGGCTATGGCTACCCCCAGGATCACCCGGAGAAAGCTGGAAAACAGGGCGTGCAAAAAACGTTCGGTTCCGGCAAGGGCGAAAAACACGCCCGCGACCCGTACGGGACCGGGAAGAAGGAGGGAACTGCCGAAGAACCGGGCCGCGCCTTCCCACAGGATCAGCAGACAGAGGACGCCCGGCAGCATCCAAAGAACCGGAAGTTCCCTCTTCATCATTACAGGTAAAACGAGTCCCCGGGCAGGACGCCGCCTATGGATTCGGGAGCGTATTCCAGGAAGATCCGGAAGAGGGCTTCAATGGCGGGACGGGCTTCCCGTGCGGGGATGAACACGTAGTTGCTCCTGGGGACGGCCGCGCCGACAACGGCGGCCCGGAGGCCCAGATCGTGTTTTTCAACCAGCGCACCGGCTTCGGCAGGGCGGGCCGTCACCCATTCGGTTGAGGAACGGTACGCGGCAAGGACGGCCCGGATCGCGTCGGGCCGTTCACGGGCGAACCCCGCGTCCACCACCAGGGCGGTCATGGGGTAATTAGCCCCGCCGCCGGCGCGTACCCATTCTGCCTGGATGTCCCCCGCAACCCGGAGGTCCGCCCTTCCGGCCAGGGCCATCGTGGCAAAGGGTTCGGGGAGAAGGGCCGTCCTGACCCGCCCGGCTATGAGGGACTGGGCTATCTCCGGGTAGGCCAGCGTATAATTCAGCCTGACGTCAACGCCGGGTTTCAAGCCCTTAAACGCGAGGATGCGGCGGAACACGTAATCCGGGGTTGCCCCCTGGCCGGCCACTTCCACCGTCTTGCCCGCAAGGTCCTCGACGCGGGTAATCGCCGGGTCCGACGTGAGGAGGCTCAACATCCCGGTTCCCACGATGGCGGCGATCTGAATATCCCGGCCGGAAGAAGCGATCTTCGCCGCGATATTGGGCGGGAGTATGCCGATCTTGGCCTCCCCGGCGATGAACTTCGCCGCCACCAGATCCGCCTGGGCCAGGGCTTCGGCCTTGATCCGGAGGCCCGTAACCTGGGGCGGATTCTCAAAGAGCCGGATCATGCCGACTCCCGAAGGCCCCCGTATTCCGTAGATCGTCAACGTTGTTGGGGAAGATTGGGGAAAAACCGCTCCGGTTACGAACAGGCCAAGCAAACACGGAAATACCATGGCGAAAGGTTTATTTTTCATAGCCCCATGGTATATAAAACGAACTTTTCTTTCCAGTATTTGAATTGCCGTAAAGGTTGCTCTTCCAAAACTGAAGTTTTGGAACAGGCTCACTATACAATCACGTTAAAAATTAGTACCAAAGATGTTCCGTAAGGGCCTTTTTCTTCTCTTCCGGAATAGGAGTACTCTCGTTTTTAAGGAAATCGAAGTGAACTATCACCGCCGTACCCTTGGCGCAAAACCGGCCTTCCTGCCAGGCTTCGTGATAGACCGTAAAGGATTTGGTCCCTATCCTGGTGATGCCGGTGCGCAGTTCAACATCGTACTGAAAAAAAAGCTGATCCACAAAATCATAGTCGGTATGGGCCATGATGAGAGGCCATGTTTTGTGAGAGAGGTTAAGATCGGGTTCGAAGATTCTGAAAAGAGGATTCCGGGCCAATTCGAACCAGCCGGCTAAAACAACATTATTGATGTGCCCCAGCCCGTCAATATCGCCGAACCGGGGGGTAACCGTCATTGTGAACATCAGTCTATATACTCGTTGTCACCATTCTAAGCGCGCCGCCGCGTATTCAACCCATCCGCCCGATTCTACCAGAGCCCGCTCAAAGCCCCTGAGGGTGAAGGAAACCGTCTGCTCCCGCCCGGCGGTTTTGAACGTGAACATGCCCGCAGCGATGTCCGCCGCCAGAACGGTCTCCGTGCCGG
>JAIRSL010000138.1 GCA_031255475.1 Treponema sp. | reverse complement strand
GACGCTAATTACGGAGCGTTGCCCTGATTTCAATAAATTAATAGAGTTGTTTAGAAACTTCAGTTTCTAAACAACAACCGCTAAAAACAGCAAAATACAAAGCATTTTGCAAGACTTGGGAGACAACCAACCGGGTTGTCGAATAAGCTCAACAGTAATAGTGTTTGTGGCAAATTGACGGCAGCTATACCAGCAGTATATATAAAAGACGGGACAGCGCGGGGTAAGCTGCGGACATAAGGAGACACAAACCGCCTCATAACGAAAGGTTGCGTGAAAAACAGCGGCGGGGTCTCCCTTTCCGGTACAACATCTGCGGTCATCAATTCGTGTCCGTCCATAATGTAGACACATTATGGACTCGGACCGTAGGTCCGCGACTTCTTTGAAAATCAGCGGAAAATTTCACAGCCCTTCTAAGAGAGGAGCGGCCTTGAAAAACCGGGACAGGCTTTCGTTGTAGAGACGGCCTGAAACCGCCCGGTGGGGGAGGGGAGTCAGGCGGGGAACCTGTTCCTCGGGGAAGAGATCTTCCATCAGGGGATCGGCGATTACCCGTTCAAGGTTTCTATCGGAAAAGGCCCGGCGGGCGTCATCTTCGGTGACAAAGAGCCGGTCGCCGGGACGGAAAAGCTCCGTTCCCCGGGTAAAGAAGCTGGCGATACGAACCGGTCCGGTTCCGCCCTCGGTTTCGAGACAGGCCCGGAGGGAAGACGCGAAGAGGGCTTCCCCTACAATCAGCAGTTTCTTTTCCCCCGGATCATCCGCGGCGGGGGGAAAGATCTGTTTTGGTTCTCTCCCTTCCGCGGCGGCGCAAAGGCCCGCGCGAATCCGCCCCCACTCCCCTGTCCCGACGGGAAGCCCTGTCACAAAGGGGGTACCGAAGCGTTCTTTCAAATACCGGGCCAGGGGGATGGCCGCCGCGGTGATTACCCAGTTGACCGCCGCGCCGCCGGATTCTTCAATTTCTTTCCCGGGAGACCGGGCGCCCCAGACGGCGCGGCGTTCCAGGCCCGCTTCGCCGAGCAGGGTTTCCAGAACATCCAGGGCGGCGCTGTCCAGGCCGTCCAGGACCGACGCTCCCAGGATATTGACACCCCGGTCAAATCGGACGGGCCGGTCATTGAGGAGCCGTTTGGCAATGGCGAGGTAGGCGTCCTCCTGGCCCTGATCGTAATACCCCAGGCCGGTGGCGGGAAAACCGAAGGCGGGAACCCCGGTCCGGTGTTCCACCAGGGAGGCAAAACCTTTGAAATCAAAACCGATCACCATGGGAACGGGGCTGCCGATGATGCTTACACAGGGAGCGCCGGTGTATTCCAGCGCCCGGCTTATTTTCCCCAGGAGTTTTTCATCGTCACCCATGATGGCGTCCATGTCGCGCAGTCCCGAACTGAAGGTGGGACTGGAACTGCCGAACCACCGGGGCTCATCGTAGCCCGTATAGGTACCGGTACAGCCCGCGGCGTCGTGGATGATCGTCAGGGCCCCGAGATCGTGAAACACCGACGCGACGCCGGAATAATCCGGAGAAAGAGGCGGCAGATTGTATAACAATTGACTCATGTTTATTTCCTTTCCAAGAGGCTCCCAAACCCCGCGGGTCTTAAACGACCAGACCGTAACTCTGAACCTGCTGCCGCAGATCCGAAGCGCCTTCCCGGACACAGCGAACCAGGGTTTCCAGGACCCTGGTGTATCCCTCGAAACCGTACATCTGTTCATCGAAGGCCAGGGGCACGGTAAGGGGGGCGGCGGTGGCATAGCCCGCCTCGAAGCCTACGGCGATTTCCGCCAAAGCCCGGGCCGACCGGGGACCGTATTTCCGTACATGGGTGGGGTTTGAAACCAGGATATCCCCCTTGTATTTTGCCAGTTCCAGGAGACTCGGTCTTTCAAATTTCGGAAGCTGGGAGGTATAGATCCTGTTCACGTTGATTCCCGACTTAACCAGGGCCAGGGCCAGGTTGAAGGGGGCGATACTTACCGTTGAATCAACAGCGACCCGGGCGTCCCCCAGAACGGCGCGGGCTTCCCGCTCCTGTTCCTCCATCCTTTCCCGGGAGAGGCGGAAGTAAGCTTCAGCCTTTTCTCCCTGGAGGGAAGCGCCGACAGAACCGTCCAGATCTTCCAGAAAGGCGATAAGATGCCGGTACCGCTCCATGATCGTTTCCCGCTCATAGGCTATAAAAGACCGAATAGCGGGGATCCCCAGCCGCCCGCTCAGATCCTCTCCGGCGACCCCGCCCTCGGGCCGGACAACTATGGCGGCGGCGCTTTGGGACATTTCCTTGAAGGCTTCAAAATCGGCGCAGTATTCAGGGTGCCTGATGGGGCCGAAACCGTAACGGTCGAGCAGCTTGCCCAGTTCCGATGTCTGGCTCGGGGGACGGTACGACCCAAGGAGGATGATCCCCCGGTCTTTCTTCGCCGGTTTTTCAAGGAACTCGTACATTGATTTTTGAACCCTGATTCCCGGAGGCAGCTTTCCCGCCATACTGATGGGGTTCATCCGGGCCAGTTTGATGGGGACGCCGTGTTCCGCCTCCATCCGGGCCAGCGCGACGGTATGATCGGTTCCTAAAAGGTCGTCGATACAGCTTACGAAGATCATAAGGGCCCGGGGCCGGGGTTTTACCCTGGCCATAAGATCCCGTACAGCCTTTTCGATCTCGGCCTCATAGTCCCCCAGGACGATCTCGTTATCACTGATACAGAGATAGCCGATCCTTTTCCGGTATCCCTGTTCAATGGCGGCGATGGCGCCGTGGCGGCCGCAGGCCGCGGGACAGACAAAGAGAAGGTAAACCTCGGGAACCAGAAGCGCCACCTTAACCACCCCCCAGCCGCCGTGAGCCGGGGAACAGTAGTGCAAGGTAAACTGGGAAGCCTCCTGTCCGACTACCCGTTCAGGGTTCAGGGCCAGCTCGGCAATGGGCAGCTCGTCGGTATAAAAATCTTCTGCCATCACCTTACGAAGCCTCCGCCGCAATCTGTTCTCCAACGATGATGTTCGAGACGGCGCGGTAAATCCCGCTCATTTCACTCGAAGGAAATTTTTCCAGTACCGTTTTTCCATCCTCCTCGGCATCCTGTACCAGGGAACACCGGGGAACATCCCCGATAATGCAGGTCCCGATTTCCGTTGCGGCCTTTTCCACCAAGGCCCGTTCATTTTCGATATTGCGCCGGTTGAGGATGATACCGCTTAGCGATGCGTAATCCCTGCCGGCGAAATTCTTGACAGCCTGGGCGATATTGTAAGCCGCGTAGAGGGCCATCATTTCCCCGGAACTTACGATGATCACCTCATCGGCGTAACCTTCCCGCATGGGCATGGCAAAGCCGCCGCAGACCACATCCCCCAGCACATCGTACAAGACGATGTCGGGCCGGTACGTTTCGTAGGCCCGCAGTTCCTCCAGCTTTTCAAAGGCCGCGATAATGCCCCTTCCGGCGCAGCCGATACCCGGTGTGGGGCCTCCCGCTTCCACGCAGAAGATGCCGTTAAAGCCGGGACTAACCAGATCCTCAAGCTGTATCGCCGTCTTTTTTTCCCGGAGTACATCCAGAACCGTTCTGATACTCCGCCCTCCGGTGAGGTTCCGCGTAGAATCCGCCTTGGGATCGCAGCCTATCTGCATTACCCTGAAGCCCTCCATGGAAAGGGCGGCGGAAAGATTCGATACGGTAGTAGATTTTCCGATGCCTCCCTTGCCGTATATAGCGACTTTTTTCATTACCAGTTCTCCATGAATGAGTATCTGTCCATAATGTATCCGCATTATGCACAGAGTAGAATTAGATACGGATAACTTAGTTAGCCTAAACTAATAAAAAAATTTGATCAAGCCGTTTCCGATGGAGTTGTCAGGATAAACGCGCAAAGATTTTCCGCCGAGCCGCCCTCTTCTCTGGGGGACCGTGAATTTCGCGGACGGGGGATACCACGAGGGGGCCGCTGATTGCGCAGATTGGGGGGATTTACCACGAAGGCGCACCAAGGCGAACTACGGTTCGCCAGAACACGAAGGAATGGACAAGCGGACCTGTCCCCGCCTCCGTGCGCCTTTTCGCCTGGCCTCCGGCCTTGGTGGTAAATTTCTTAAATCTACATACTCTATACTTAGTACCCCCTACTACATATTTAAGACCCAGTACTCTATACTTGTTCTCTACTATATATTTGCGACTCAATACCCTATCCTACATATTTCCCATTTGGTACTGAGTACTATAGGACAGACAACTGAGAACGAAGATTTTTTACCACGAAGGCGCACAAAGGAACACGATGGAACACGAAGGAATGGATAACCACTCTGTGTCCCCGCC
>JAIRSL010000072.1 GCA_031255475.1 Treponema sp. | reverse complement strand
ATGCTTGACGAAAGCAGCCAAAACATTGACCGCAGTACCGAACGCCGGGAATTCAATACCACCGTGGACGATGTTGCCCTTTGGGCCGGCATGGGCGCCGGCGAAACCAGGAATATCCTGAACCGTTTCGTGCAACAGCGGCGCATGGAAGTGTATTCCGACAGAATCGTGGTTAAAAACATTGCCGACTTTTCCCGTTTTGTTAATTCCCGCCGCAGACAGTAGGGCCCCGGCCGGTTCGCTGCGGGCTGTCTGGTTGCAGCGGGGATCGTGGCGGCGGCAAAAAGGGCCGGGAATCCCCCCTCGGCGCGAGGAGTCCCGTAAAGCGGCATAGGGCGGAAATCGCCGCCGCTCATCTCATGAGATATGCCGTAAAAGCGGTTTCTGTAGGCCGTCACGGGCAGCCTGATCGTATGCGCCCGTACATGGATTCCGGCCCCTTTTCGGCAGGAAAAATCATGAGGCAACGCGGCCTATTGACTTCTCAACCTGGAGGGTTATACACTTTTTCTTTAGAGGTATATTTGGAGGAAAGCATTACCATCGTACTGGACGACCGGGAAGTGCTGTCCGGGGTATGCGGAGCCAACGACGGGAACCTGAAGATTTTGGAAGGTTCTCTGGGGGGACGCATCAATACCCGGGGAAATGAAATCCGGTTTGAAGGAGTTGACGCCGGCGGCGTCAAACGTTTCAAGACGATGATAGACAGTCTTATAACCGCGGTAGAGGAGGGTGAAAGTCCTTCGCCTGAGTATGTTAAGGCCCTGGCCGGAATCCGGGGGGACGGAGAAACCGGGAATGACGGCAGGGAAGAAGCCCCCGGCGGCAAGCCCCAGACAGATACCATGCGGGCGGCCCTTATTCATATTCCCCACGGGTTCAGCCGCATTTTTCCCCGGAGCCGGAATCAGGCTTCATATATTCTGGGCATGAGGGCCAGGGACATCTGCTTCTGTATAGGACCGGCAGGGACCGGGAAAACCTATCTCGCCATAGCGGAAGCCCTCAGCCTGGTCCTTGCCAAAAAAGCCCGCAAGCTGGTCCTGACCCGCCCGGTGGTGGAAGCCGGAGAAAGCCTGGGATTCCTTCCGGGAGATCTCGCCCAGAAAATAAATCCCTATCTCAGGCCCCTCTATGACGCCATGGAAGCCCTTATTCCCTTCGAACTCATACGCCGCATGGAAGAGGATCATGTCATAGAGATAGCGCCCCTGGCCTATATGCGGGGGAGGAGCCTCAACAACTGCATCGTCATCCTGGACGAGGCCCAGAATACCACGAAAGAACAGATGAAGATGTTCCTGACCCGGATAGGGGAGGGCGCCAGGGCGGTCGTCACCGGGGACGCTACCCAGATCGATCTTCCCAAGCGGATCGATTCCGGACTTCTCCACGCCGTATCCGTCCTTTCCGGTGTGGAAGGGATTCATTTCGCCTACCTCAATACCGCGGATGTGATCCGTAATCCTCTTATCAAGAAGATCATTCAGGCGTATGACGGCAGCGAAAGAGTATGACAAAAAAATCATGAAGAAAAACAACAGTGATCTTGGAGAAAGGACGTTCCTGAATTCCTTAAAACCCGTAAAACCCCGGTTGGGCCCCCTTCTGGCATCGGCGGCGGCTTTTCTGGTTTCCCTGACGGCCATTACCGTCAGCCGGGGCTATGCCCGGTTCGGGGAGGAAGACATTCAGGGTTTTGAGGTGGGCCGGGTGGCCGACCGGGATATTACGGCGAATCGGACCGTTTCGTACATTGATGAGGAAGCTACCGTCCTCAGCAGGGAGTCCAGGGCAAAGCAGGTCCCTGCGGTTTTCATCTATTCGCTCCCGGCGGGCGAAGGGATCATGGAGTCTTATAACCGTTTTACCGCTGTTTCGGCTTCTTTTTTTGCCGAACCGGGCAGGGAATCTTTCAACTATTTCCGTTCCGCGCTGGACGCCGAATTCCCCGGTTCCTTTTCCCTCAGTACCCTGGAAGCCTTGTACAATATTCCTGACCGGGGACAGATGGGGGAATACGGCAGCGTTGTCCTGGGACAGCTTCTGGAAGCCGGCATCTTCGCGTTGCCTTCGGGGCTGGAAGCCTACAACCCGGATGTGGCGGAACTCCTCCACAATTACGGTCCCAGGACGGAACGGGAACAGATACGCTACGACCGTATTATCACCCTGGATAGGGTAGGGGACGCCATAACGCGGTTCGCCGAAGAGAACAGGTTTCCCTTCTCCTTCGTTTCCATTGCCGTACCCCTGCTCATGCCGTTTCTCGCCGAGAATGTCTTCTTTTCCCCGGAGGATACACAACAGCGTGTTGCCGAAGCCCGTTCGCGGGTGGAACCGGTGATAAAATACATAGAGCGGGGTAAAAAGGTTGTACGGAAGGGTTTTATCGTTACTGAAGAAGACATGGTCCGGCTTAAGGCGCTGGGTACTACCGGTTATGACCGGGATTTCCGGGGCTTCATAGGCCGGCTGCTGGTGTTTCTTCTCCTGTACGCCCTTCTGGTTTTTATGGCGGGGAAGCGTTTCCTGAACGCTCAGCTTGAACCCCGTGAAGTGTACCTTCTCTGTATCCTCTCTGCGGTGTATATTTCCGGTTCCGCTTTTATGCGGAACTTTGCTATTATCGGGGATTTTCTCCCGGCCCTGTTCCTGCCTACGGCTCTGGTGATAATGCTTCCGTATATCCTTATCGGCCCCCGTCCCGCGGTAATCATGGCAATAGTCCTGCCCCTTGCGGGTTTTCTTTCCGGCGCTTTCGATGTTTCGTCCTACATCTTCGCCCTTACCTCCGGAGTGGCGGCGGTCTATACCCTGCGGGGGGCCGAGAAGCGTATAGACCTGGTTAAGGCGGGTCTTGGCGTAGGGGTGGCTAATTGTATCGCAATCACGGCCGTCCTCCTCTCGCGCCGGAGTCCGGCGGAAGTCTACCCCGGCTTTCTGTTCTGGGCCGCGTTTAACGGCGCGGCTTCGGGGATACTGGTCCTGGGTTTTCTCCCCTGGCTGGAACCCGCCCTGAACGCCATGACCACTTTCAGGCTCATAGAACTCTCGGACCTCAATTCCCCCATTTTGAAGCGCCTTTTCAACACGGCGCCGGGGACCTATAGCCATTCCCTCATGGTGGCGGCTCTTGCGGAAGCTGCCTGCCAGGAAATAGGCGCCAATCCCCTTCTGGCCAGGGTGGGGGCTTATTACCACGACATAGGGAAAATAGACAACCCCAGCTATTTTGTGGAGAACCAGACCGCATACAACAAGCACGACGACATAGCCCCCCGGCTTTCGGCCACGGTGATCCGCAGCCATGTAAAACTGGGGGTGGAAAAGGCCCGGCGTCTCGGCCTTCCACGGGAAGTGACGGATATTATCGCCGAGCATCACGGCAATTCGGTGATAAGCTGGTTCTATCACGAGGCCCTGAAACGGGAAAGCGTGGTGAATCAGGAAGATTTTTCTTATCCCGGCAGTCCGCCGCGCTCGCGGGAATCCGCAGTAGTCATGCTGGCGGATGTTACGGAGGCGGCGGTACGGACCCTCAAGAAGCCTTCGACCGCCCGGCTTGAAAAGTTTGTCCAGGAACTCATCATGGCGAAATTCGGGCAGGGCCAGCTTTCCGAATCGGAGCTGACCTTCCGGGAACTGGAAATAATAAAAAAAGCCTTTGTCCGGGTCCTGGCCGGCCATTATCACACCCGTATCGAATACCCGAAAGCCGGCAAAGACGTGAAGGATACGCCGGAACCGTCGCAGGAGCATAAAGCCGATCCGCAGACTGTCTCCCATAAAAACGGAGGACACCGGTGAACCGCGTGGAAGTACACGCCGAAGAGGTCCCCCTTCCCGGTTGGACGGATTCTCTCGTTGCCTTCGCCCTTACGGTTCTTGATTCCCTGGGCAAAACAAATTGGGACCTTTCCATACTGCTCTGTAACGATGCCCGCATACGCGCCCTTAATGCCCGGTACCGGGCGCTGGACGAACCAACGGACGTTCTGTCTTTTTCTCTGGGAGAAACCGTCCCGGACGAGGACGGGGATATGCGGTATCTGCCGGGAGACATCGTTATCTCCCTGGAAACCCTGCAAGAAAACACGCGGTATTTTCGCGTAAACGAAGACGAGGAGTTGCGCCGTCTCGTGATCCATGGCATTCTTCATTTAGACGGCATGGATCATGAAGACAACGAACCCTTCAGGCCCATGCTGCGGCTTCAGGAAGAATTAGTGACAAGACTGTCCGGAACGCCGGTGATTCGGGAAGGAACGGCGCCCCGGCAGGAGCCGGTTAATCGAACGGAACCGGCCATAACAGGAGGAACGGAGCTGAAATTATCATGAGTGCGGGAGGATTTGTAAGATCCCTGTTTAAAAAAGGCGATACGAGGAAAAAGACCTACGATTCCCTTGAAACGGATCAGCAGGAAATGATCCGGGGAGTGGTGGAATTGTCGGAAACCACCGTCAAGGAAGTCATGGTCCCCCGTATAGATACGGTGTTCATATCCGTGGATACCCCGCGGGACGAACTTTTGGCAGACATCTGCGAAAGCGGCCATTCCCGGTTTCCGGTATACGAGGAAACCATAGACAACGTTATCGGCATCCTCTATGTAAAGGATGTGCTTCATATCCTGGTCAAGAAGGAAGAACTCGACATCCGTAAACTTCTGCGGAAACCGTTTTTCGTTCCCCTTTCCAAACACATCGATGAACTTTTGCGGGAACTCAGGCGGCGGCGTGTCCATATCGCGGTGGTTGTGGACGAGTACGGCGGCGTGTCGGGCATCGTCTGCATGGAAGACATTATCGAGGAGATCATCGGGGACATACAGGACGAATTCGATAACGAACAGGAAGACATCGTGAAGCTGGGCGAGGATTCCTTTCTCTGCGACGCGCGGGTGAACCTGGAAGATCTGGGGGAAGAAATCGGGGTGGAGTTCCCGGTTGAAGATTTTGATACCCTGGGGGGGTTTGTCTTTGACCTTTTGGGGAAGATCCCGGTTAAATACGAAAAAGCCGTGTACGCCGGCCACGAGTTTATCGTTCAGGACATGGAAGGGCATAAGATCAACACCGTCAAGATTGTCCTAAGGCGGGATCACGGCCCATGATGGGGAAGCCCGCGCCGTTTTATCTGGCGCTTCTGTTCTGCCTTCTGCCGGTTTCCTCTTCCCTCTTTCCCCAAAGTCGTTTTCAGGACGGAAGCGCGGCGTTTTATTACGAACGGGGCCGGGAGTACATGGCCGCCGAAGACTGGTATTCGGCGGCGGAAGCCCTCTTGGAGTGCATTAAGCTCAGCCCCGCCCACGCCGAAGCCGTTACTTCCCTGGCGGAGTGCTACTACGAGTTGGGAGAATACGACGAGGCCCTGATCCGTATCAGGAAGGCCCGCACCCTGGCCCGGGGGAATATGGCCCTGGCGAATCTTGAGGCCGTTACCCTTATCGC
>JAIRSL010000041.1 GCA_031255475.1 Treponema sp. | reverse complement strand
TGCCGGCGCCCTTCTTCAAAGAAGGTCTCCATGGCGGTCCAGGCTTCGTCGCGGGTAAGCCCGTGGAGGTCGAGGGTCGCATCGGGTTTTTTCGTCCTGAGCCTGCGGCGCCGTTCCGCAGATTGCCGTTCCCCCGCTTCCGGGGTTTCGGCGTCTTTGTCATAAATGCCGTTTATCCGGAGCCAGGCGGTCACGGGATCAACCGCGGACCCTTCTTCCTGGACGCCGTTTGCGCTCGCCGGCCGCTTTTTTCCGGCCCGGGCCGTTTGTTTATCCCAGGCATCCAAAATATCCCCAAAATCCATACCTGCCACCTTAATAGGGAATGATCCGATCCAGGGGAACCCAACCGGTCTTGCCCTCAAAGGATTCAACGTAGGCCCAGGGATCCGCAACGGCGCGGATCCGCACGGGTTCTCCTTCCCGGAAAAGTATGGCCGGGACGTTCCCGGATTCCGGCACCTTGAAGGCGCCTGTTTCCCGGAGTATCCCGGTACGGCTTTTGCCGGGCCGCGTTATCCGGCCCGGTCCGCCGAAAAATCCGCAGAGACCCGCCCCGATCATAGCACATAAAAATACAACAATAAACGTATAACCCCGGGGAAAACCGGAAGTTACGGGGAAATTTTTCCGTCTGTTGCCGGTAATTTTGGCGGAAACAAGGACAAAAACCAGGATGCATGAAGCAGCGGCCGTCAAAACCAGAAAGATCCGCCGGGGCCTCCACTTTTCGTCTTCGGTGAATCCTATGCCCAGGGCGGTTTCAGCGGATCTGCGCAGGAGAGAGAGGGCCGGACCTGCCGCAAGTTCCCGCTCATTCAGCCTGAGGACCGCCAGGGCTTCGGCGTACAAGCCGCGCTCCCAATTTAAGCGGGCTTCCGTAAGGGCCCGTTCGTAACCCCCGCGGAAGGGCGGGAAAACCGTCCCCGGAACGTCGGGGAACGGGGGCGGATCTCCGCCGGTACGCGCCGCGCCGTCCCCGGCCTTCGTCCCTCCGTCCTGTACCGGCCCGGATCTCAGGACGGCCGAAACAGGTGAAGCTGACGGAAGGGCGGGCAGGACGGAGAACTCATGGCCGGGGACGGTTACGGAGGCGTCTCCGTATTGCAGCGGGACGGAGGGAATGAGGACGGAGGACCCCGCCAGGGGGATGATCCGGAAGCGGAGGATAAACTCTCCGTTTTCCGCTTCATCAATACCCAGGGACTCGATGAGGGCGTTAACCGGCGCTTCGGGGCCGTATGAGATGGAGGCGGCCCGCCGGCCTTCCGCCTCTCCCGTTATCAGGCGGAGCCGCACTTCGGCGCTTTGCCCCACCCTCAGGGAAGAAGGGGAGGGGTCCCATACCGCCCGGAGGCCGGTTTTCCCGGCGTCGCCCCGGATTACGGCGGATACCGGGGGGCTGTAACCTAGACGGCCGGACGCCCGCGCTTCAAACGGGGCAAGGGAAACCGGTCCGTCCCGGCCGGGGATAAAAAAGAAGTCCACGGCGGTCCACTTTTCCTCCGCTCCCGGATTAGTCTCCCCGTCCCGCCCGATGAACCGGACGGCGGTACGGATCCGGTCCGGGATCAGGGAGGAAGGGAGATCGGGGATGATGACGGAAACGTCCTGGGGATTCGGGTGGTTCACCAGGATACGGATCATCCATTCACGGTGGACTTCCGGAATTTGCGGGAAAGTTTCCAAAAGCACTTCCAGTTCCCCGGCGGATTCGGCGGGGGGTGCGGTTTCGGGCACAAGGCCATAGTCCTGGTAATAGTCCGGGTCGGGGAAATAGCCGGTTTCCTGAGAAAAAACCGGGCAAAGAACGGCGGATAAAAACGCGAAAAACCCTAATAATCCGGGCCCGACACGGGAGTATCTTCGACCCATTCCCGGCTTCTCCATCGATCCTGCTCCTTTCGGCGTAAATAATCAAAAAGGATATTGTCCGGGGCCTCATCCTCTTTCCCGGCAGCATCATTGTCCGTCAGGGGAACCGGGGAAGCGCCTCCCCGGCGGTTCACGGACAGAAGGCTTAGTTCCAGATTCCGCTTCGCTTCGATATGGCTGCTGTCGGCTTCCAGGGCTTTGCGGAATTCTCCCGCCGCGCCGGCGTAATCCCCGTTCCGAAATCGTATCACCCCGCTGTTGTAGTGAATCCTGTACAGCAGTTCACGGTGTTCTTGCCCTTCCGCTGCTTCCAGGGCATGTTCCGCGGCGGCGAAACGCGCCAGAGCCGCCTCCCCCTCATCCAGGGAGAGGTATATGACCCCCAGGCCGTATTCCCCATACGAAACGGCTCCGGTGAACGCGAGGGAAGCGCGGTACGCCGCGATAGCTTCCGTGTACATTCCCTGGGCGTTAAAGAAGCCGCCTTCGATTATTTTGAGGATCCCCGGAGCGCCTGAACAGGACGCGGCAAGAAGAAGAAGCGCGGACAGGGACAAAGACGCGGCCCAATGCCGGATGTTTTTTTTACGTTTCACGGCGCCTCCGTTTCTTTTCACATCCCCTGGACGCTCCCAGAGCGGCCAGAGCCGCAATAACGAAGATGTACGAGCGGGAGACCCGCTCTTGCCGGAAATTCGCCAATCCCTGGGAGCCGGGGCCCTTGGGTTCCGGGGTTCCGGTTTCCCGTGCCGCCGCCGCGAGGTGGTCCGCAAGAATGGCCGTTGCCTGCTCACGGGTCCCGTCAAGGTACAGGCCGCCGGTCCGTTCCGCGGCGTTCCGTAAGGTATCCCGGCGGAGAAAGCTCGTGACGGTTTCTTCCGGGTCCGCGTCCGGTCCGGAAAGTCCGGGGACCGGCCCTCCCGTTTCGCTGCCCAGACCGATCGCCGTGATGGAGATGTCCGCGGCAAGAGCCTTCTCTATCCCTTGGGAGAAAGACCCCTGATGGGCCTCTCCGTCGGAAAACAGGATGATGCGCCTGCGGGTAGGAAAACCGCTCTGAAAGGCCCCGGAGGCGGCGGCAATCAGGGATTCCAGATTGGTTCCCCTTCCGGTAACAAGGGAGGTTGAAAGCCCCTCCAGAAAAGCCAGCACCGCCTCGGCGTCGTCGGTCAGGGGAACGGCAAGAACCCCGGTCCCTTTCCCCACCGCCACGGCGAAGCGGATCCCCCCGGAAACCGTTACCAGTTCGCGGGCTATGGCCGCCGCCTGTTCCAGCCGGGAAGGTTCCTCTTCTCCGTTGTCCCGGACATCCATGCTCCGGGAGAGATCCAGGGCCAGCACCACATCCGCTCCCCGGCGGAATTCCGGTACAAGACGGGTTCCCCAGCGGGGTCCGGCCAGGGCCACGATGATACAGGCAATAAAAAGCAGGAAAAAGAAAGCGGACAGGCAGTAACGGAGCCGGAGTTCCCGGAATTCCGTCTTACGCCGGGAGGGGGGAAAGAAGGCCAGGACGCCCCGGTTTAGGCGGTAATGGAGGACGGAAAGAAGCGCCAGGGGGACGAGAAGGCCCATGGCCAGGAGAAGGGCGGGATAGTCAAAACTCACAGGAAAGCCCTCAAAAGCCAGCGCCGGATAAGCCGGGGAAGGAGGATCAGAACCAGGGCCGCAAGGATCGCCGGCCGCTGAATATCGCGGGTTCTGCTCACCGTCCCGGAACGTCCGACCGTCATCTCCGCGTCCGCAAGACGGGCGAAAGCCTCGGAAAAAGCCCTGCCGGAAGGGGCGGAGACGAAGGTCCCTCCACCCTTACGGGCTATGGCGCGGAGGGTTTCCGGGTTAAACCGCGAATCGAAAGAACCGGTTCTTCGGACTTTAAGTACGGGATCCACATAGTCGATGGGAACTTCCCCGGCGGACCCGACCCCTATCACCCAGAGAGACGCCCCGGAAGCCCGCAGCGTTTCGGCCGCGGTCTCGGGGTGAACCGCCCCGGCGTTGTTCTCCCCGTCGGTGATGAGTACCACCGCCCGGCGCGGGGCCGCGGATCCCCGTATATGCAGGGCCGCTATGGCAAGGCCCAGCCCCAGGGCGGTTCCGTCCCCCAGTTCCCCTATTCTGAGGGTATCCAGCCGGGAATAGAGAAGCGTCCGGTCCACCGTAGGGGGCAGAAGGAGGCTCGCCTCGTTCCCCACCGCCACAAGCCCTATGGCGTCTGCGGGCCGGTTTCCGGCAAAATCCAGGACCAGATCCCGGGCCGCGTCGAAACGATTCCGGCCGTCCATGTCCCGGCCGGCCATGCTGGGGCTTGTATCCAGCACGAAGAGCACATCCGCGCCCCGGTCAAGCCAGACAGGTTCCCTGGTGACGAGCCTGGGCCCGGCGGCCGCGGCAAAGAGGAGAAAAACGCCGCAGAGTTCGGGAATACCCAGGAGTTTGATCGGCAAAGTCAGGTTCAGGGCGGGCTTGAACGGAACGCCCCCCGGCGGCCCCAGGGGAATTTCCAGGGTCAGGGCGTCCCTGAAAAAACGGGAAAAGCCGCAGAGGATAACGATAACCGCCGCCCCCGCCGCGATCAGGAGGGGCCGCTCAAATCCTATACTCATACCGCTTTCTCCAGCCCGGAGTCCGGTTTTACGGAACCGGCAGGCTCCCCGGCATCCATCGTTTTCTGGTATTTCTCCATTTTGCCGATAAAATCCCCCGCCTGATCCAGAAGTTCCGTCACGGTTCCGCCGGTGATTTCCCCGCCGCCGAACCGCAGCACATCGCAGCGGCGGAAAAAGTCCCGGAGAAAGGGGCCCGATGGATCAGAGGTCAGGGAGGGAAGGAAAAGGAATTCTTCCCCGGTCATGGCCCGGCAGTTCATCCCGGTAAAAAGGCCCAGGAATGTTTTGAATTCCCCCGAAAGTTCGTCCAGAACCTCCGGCGCGTTCCCCTGTCCGTCCTTGTCCAGGGCGGCCCGCAGATGCCGCAGAACCTTGCCCATGGACCGGATGACGTACCGCCGCCTGAACCGTTCCCGCAGACGCCTGAAGACCGGCCCGCCCCTCAGGATCGCCAGGACAAAGCCCGCGATAAAGACGACGATTCCCAGGGCGGTTCCGTAGATCATTCCCATAGTACCCGGAATCACCAGCGGCGGCGCCGGTTCCGACAGAACCAGGGCGTTCCCTTCGGCCTCCAGTATGGATGCCACAGTCACCCTAAGGCCCGTAAAGGTGAGGGAGGCGATTTCTATGGGCGGCAGCTCTATCACCCCCGGCGTAAAGGCCCTGAAATCGATGATGAGCCGGCGGTGTCCCCTCCGGTTTTCCAGTTCCACCCTGGAGATGACGAGGCCGGGAACGGCGGGAAGTTCGCCGGGATCGTCCAGAACCACGTTTCCGGCTCCCGGCGGGACGGCGCCCAGAGGAAGCGCCAGCCGCCCCGGATCGCCCACAAAGACCGTTTGAGGAATCAGGTACGCTTCACCAGCGTCCTGGGCCGTTACGGGGATGGCCAGGGCGATCAGGCACCAGAAAAGAACGGCGGGCTTCACCGGCGTCTCCGGGCGCGGTAGTTCCGGCGCAGTTTTCCCCGGAAAAAGCGGGTCAAAACGCCCGCGGCATCGGCGGCGGTGCTCAGTTCAAGCCGGGCCGCGCCCGAACTGCGGCAGATGGACCGCCAGAGCCGGGACCGATCCTCGTGCCATTCGGACCAGGCGGCCCGGAAGGACGCGGAGGACGCGAGCGCATGGAAGCGGCAGGCCGTCTCCCCGTCTTCCAGGGCGGCCAGCCCTATGCCGGGTATTTCTTTGTCCAGGGGGTCGGTGATCCTGACGGCAATGACATCGTGCCTGGCGCACAGATCCCCCAGTTCCCGCTCCCAGTTCACGCACAGGAAGTCGGAAATCACCACCACAAGGCTGCGCCGCTTGAGGAGCCGCCCTGCTCCGGACAGGGCCGCCCCCAGGCCGCTCCCCCGGCAGGGGTTTTCCGCGCCCAGAGCCGCGCTTATCACCGCCAGCACATGGGCCTTCCCTTTACGGGGGCTGTAGATCCTGGTGATGTCCCGGTCGAAAAACACCGCCCCTATCCGCTGTCCCGCCCGTTCCGCGGAAAAGGCTATCAGGGCGGCGGCCAGCACTCCCTGTTCATACCTGGTTAAGACGCTCTTCTCCGCGCCCCGGAATATTCCCCCCGAATACATGGAAGCGGAACAGTCCAGGACGATAAACACCGTGAGTTCCCGTTCCTCCCGGTAGAGCTTGACAAAGGGTTTGCCGAAACGGGCGCTCACGTTCCGGTCTATGGAGCGGATGTCGTCCCCCGCCTCGTACTGCCTAACCTCGTCGAATTCTATCCCCTGGCCCCTGAAAACCGACGCGAATTCCCCGGCCAGAAGATCTTCCGCCAGGTCCCTGGAAACGAGATGAAAGGCGGCTATCTTTCGCAGAAGTTCGTGCCGTTCCATGCCGAATAATTTTAGGGAGAGGGAACCAGGGCCAGGATGCGGGAAATCACCCCGTCGGCGTCCAGTCCGTCGGCTTCGGCCTCGTAGGAGAGGACGATCCGGTGCCGCAGAACCGGAAGGGCGGCGGCCTTTACGTCTTCGGGGGTCACGAAAGAGCGGCCTTCAAAAAGCGCCCGGATACGGCAGCAACGGTACAGGGCGATGGAAGAACGGGGGGACGCCCCAAAAGCGATATACCGGTAGAGTCCCTCCCGGTCCTGCCGGCGTTCTCCTTCCCCGGAACGCGGAGACGCGAAGGCCTGGCCTTTGGATAGGGGAGGCCGGGTGGCGGCCGCAATCGAAACCAGATACCCGGTAATACGGGGATCTACCCGCACCGTCCGGGCGGCGGCCCGCAGAATTTCCCGGCGAACAGGGTCCAGAACCGGCGTTAGAGGGGGGAATGCCCCTCCATCCTCCCCCGCGGCCTGCTGTTCCACTATACGCGCCTCCTCATCGGGCCGGGGATAGCGGATGAGCAGTTTCAGGAGGAACCGGTCAAGCTGCGCCTCGGGCAGGGGGTACGTCCCCTCATGTTCGATGGGATTCTGGGTAGCCAGAACCAGAAAGGGATCGGGCAGAGGGTAGGTGGTCTCCCCTATGGTCACCTGCCGTTCCTCCATGGCCTCAAGCAGCGCCGACTGGACCTTGGCCGGCGCGCGGTTGATCTCATCCGCCAGGATCAGGTTGGCAAAAACCGGCCCCCGGCGGACCGTGAATCGGCCGGTATTCTGCTCCCACATCAGGGTTCCGGTTATATCTGCGGGAAGAAGATCCGGGGTGAATTGAATCCGCTTAAACTGAAGGGCCGTTATTTCCGCGAGGCTCCGTACCGCCAGGGTCTTGGCAAGCCCCGGTACCCCCTCCAGGAGGATGTGCCCCCCGGCGATCAGGGCCATTAAAAGCCCGTCGAGCATCCCGGCCTGCCCTACGATACGCCGGGCAAGCTCCGTCCGCGCGCAATTCAACACCGCCGCAGCCTCCGCTATCGCTTCCCGGGGCTCCGCCTTACCATTTGCATCCATAAGTATTCATTGTACCGGCGCTACCCCTCGTTCGCAAGCCGGCGGCCGGTACCCTACCTCAAAATGAAATTCCGATTCCGGCGCGTATCCGCTCTGCCTGTCCTCCCGGCACCTGAAAAAGCCGGGAGGACTCGAATGCCGGGACCGCGGCCCTACCGGAGATCGGATCCGGATACGGGGTGCAGCCGCTTCCTGTAATAGGCTTTCCTGAATATCATGGTGGCCTGGCGCCACATCCTGAACAGGAAAATATCAGGATTGATGGCACAAGGAATTCTTTTTGTTAAATGAGGAGGAACATATTGGATTTTTCCTTCAATTTGACTGCTTTCATTGAAATGAAAGCGGACTTCGATACCGTTGACCCAGTTTTTACACCGCATTTCCTTTGGAAAAACGATCCATTCGCCCTTAACCATTTTTTTCTCCGTTTTTTCTTCGTTTCTATTACTCAAGTTTTAAAAAACCGGCGCGCTGCGTATTGTATTATTTTTTAAACCTTGCCTTTTTATAACGAAACTCGCATTCAAAATAACGGGGAATAAATGAACGGATCGGGAAAAATCGCCGTCACGGCGGCCTGTACATAGAAAAGGGAAAAGAGGAACTTATCTGAATTTCAAACCAAAGTGAGGGTCCGGCCGGCCAATGGTTAAAAATCCCTGCGCGTTTATCCCGGCCCGGAAGACATTATCCCGCAAATAGGCTATGCTGAAGGGGCTTATCCTGAAACCGAAGTTTCGGGACAAGTTCGAAGACCCTATTTTTTGAATATATGAGGAAGGCGCCATGAAATTTTCCCGGACTTTTATCCCTACCCTTAGAGAAGTTCCCGCGGACGCGGTGATTGCGAGCCACCGGCTGATGTTCCGCGCCGGCATGGTGCGCAAGCTGGCCAACGGCCTGTTCGCGTACCTTCCCCTGGGGCTCCGCTCATTCAGAAAGGTGGAACGGATCATCCGGGAAGAGATGGACGCCATAGACGCCCTGGAGATAAAGCCTACCGTGGTTGTGCCGGGGGAACTCTGGAAAGAGTCGGGCCGCTGGGATGCCTACGGAGACGCCCTTTTGCGGGCGAAGAACCGGCTGGGCGGGGACCTCGTGGTGTCCCCCACGGCGGAAGAGGCGTTTACCGCCCTGGTCAGGGACGAGCTTTCCAGTTACCGCCAGCTTCCCCTGACCCTCTACCAGATCAACACCAAATACCGGGACGAGATACGCCCCCGTTACGGGGTCATGCGGGGCCGGGAATTTGTCATGAAGGACGCTTATTCCTTCCATACCGATGATGAAAGCCTGGATGGGGTCTATCAGGCCATGGGCCGGGCATACCGCCGTATTTTCCAACGCTGCGGCCTGACGGTGATCCCCGTTCAGGCGGATTCCGGGGCCATGGGCGGGAGCGGGTCGGAGGAATTCATGGTGGAAAGCGAGATAGGGGACAACACGCTCCTCCTGTGCCGGGACTGCGATTACGCGGCCAATGTGGAAAAGGCTTCCTGCAAACCCGACTACGAAGTTCCCGTTCCGCCGGATTCCGGCGTCCCGGCGGTGGAAAAGATAGCGACCCCGGAGGTCAAGACCATAGAGGAACTCTGCGCCTTCCTTAAAACCGACGCGAAGCGGTTCATCAAGACCCTAATCTACCGGGCGGTAAACGTGGAACAGGACCTTTCCGGCGCGGGCGGGACGGTTAAGCCGGAACCGCGTCCTTCACCGGCGGCCGGCCAGGCGGCGTACCCCGAAGCCTTCTTCGCCGTGGCGATACGGGGCGATCTGGAAGTGAACGAGGTGAAGCTCGCCGCGGCTCTCAAAGCCGCGGAAGTGGCCCTGGCATCCGATGCCGATGTCGAACGCCTTACCGGAGCCTCCGTGGGTTTTGCCGGTCCTGTGGGCCTCACAACCATTCCGGTCATCGCCGATGAGTCCGTTGCCGTCATGATCGACGCGGTGACCGGCGCGCTGGCTAAGGACCTGCACTACGCCCACGTATGTTACGGCCGGGACTTTACCCCTTGGCGCGTCACGGATCTGCGTACCGTCAAGGCCGGGGACCAGTGTCCCCGGTGCGGGGGGGAACTTCACGAAAAGAAGGGGAACGAACTGGGCCACATCTTCAAGCTGGGCCGCAAATACGCCGCCCCCATGGGGGTTCGGTATCTGGACGAAGAAGGGCAAACCCTGGTCCCCGTCATGGGCTGTTACGGCATAGGCCTGGACCGGGCGCTGGCCTCGGTCATAGAGGAACACCACGATGACGCGGGAATCATCTGGCCCATGACGGTCGCCCC
>JAIRSL010000306.1 GCA_031255475.1 Treponema sp. | reverse complement strand
ATGTTTCTGATGCTGCGGCAGTTTTTCCGGTGAACGATGATGCCCCGTCCCCGCGAAACATAGCCCGTAATCGGCTCCCCCATCACGGGGTTGCAGCACTTTGCAAAGCGTATCATCATGTTTTTTTCGTCTTCTACCCGGACCCGGAGTTTGTTCGCTTCCGGCGCGGGGATGACCCGTTGTATGGCCGTCGGTTCCGACTGAGCGGCAGTCTCGCCTTCTTTAAGCCTTTCCGGTTCTCTGGAGGCTTCCTTCTTTTTGGCCACCACATTTTTCTCGATGATCACCGAATCATCGTGGAGTTGGAGCCAGGAACGGATCTTGTTCCGGGCCTTCGCGGTTTTCACGATACGAAGCCAGTTGATGTGGGGGCGGGCGTTAGCGGCGGTCAGGATTTCCACAACCTGGGTATTTTTCAGTTTGGAACTGAGGGGAACGATAGTGCCGTTGGCTCTGGCGCCTGAGCAGTGCTCCCCCACGGCGGTATGGATGGCATACGCGAAGTCTATGGGCGTGGCGCCTGCGGGGAGTTCTATCACTTTGCCTTGGGGAGTAAAAACGTAGATGGAATCCTTGAGGAGTTCCCGCTTAATGTCTTCCAGGAAGGATTCGGAACCCCGGTCGTCCCCGGTTTCGGTTTCCGCGAGCTTCCAGTCTTTAAGGCGGTTGATAAGGGCCACATCGCCGGGGTGTACGATTTCATTGGTGGAACCTTTCTTGTAGAGCCAGTGGCTTGCTATACCGTGTTCGGCAACCCGGTGCATTTCGAAAGTGCGGATCTGTATTTCCAGAGGGATGCCCCCGCCTTGGCCCGCGCCGTATTTTACCCGTAAGGGCGACCAGGGAAAAGGCTTGCCGGGGACGATTTCGCCATAGCCGGAAACGGCAGCGGTTTCCATCGCTTCTGTAGCGGGATCTCCCGCCACAAAGACCGTGGTATGAAGGCTCTGGTAGCCGTTGGACTTGGCCATGGCGATATAATCTTTGAAACGGCCGTCCATAGGTTTCCAGAGGCGGTGGACCATGCCGAGGAGGGTGTAGCAGTGTTCGAGGCTGTCGCAGAGGAGGCGGAGGCCGAAGAGATCGTAGAGGTCGTCGGCGTTTTTATTCCGTTTCCGCATTTTTTGGTAAATCGAATAGAAGTGTTTGGCCCGGCTTTCGACTTCGATAGGAATGCCCAAGGCGGCGGCTTCTTGTTTTATGGTTTCCCGGAGGGTATTCAGAAAGACTTCGCGCCGGTTTTTCTTTAAGGATACGATTTCTTTGATTTGGATAAAGGCTTCCCGGTTGAGCGTTTTAAGGGACAGGTCTTCCAGTTCATCCTTCATCCAGGATATACCAAGGCGGTCCGCCAGCGGGGCGTAAATGTCCAGACATTCCTGGGCTATGCGCTTCCGTTCCGTTTGGGGGAACTCCTCCAGGGTCCTCATATTGTAGAGGATCATCGCCAGTTTGATAAAGATGACCCGTATGTCGTCGACCATGGCGAAAAGCATCTTTCTGATGTTTTCCGCTTCCTGTATGGTTTTATTCTTGGCGGAAATGCCGGCGATCCTGGTGACGCCTTCCACCATGAGGGCGGCGGGGCGGCCGAAGCGTTCCGCTATCGTGTCACGGGTAATACCGGTTTCTTCCAGGGAGTTGTGGAGAAGGGCGGCTATGACGGTATCGGCATCCAGGTTAAGGTCCGTAAGTATGGCCGCCACCCCTATATTTCGGGCCGCCGGGGACAAACCAGGGCCGTCTTCCCCGGAGGATTCGGCGGCGGAAGACGGCGGCCCCGTCCGGCAGCGTTCTTCTACCCACGCCAGGGCGTCCAGTATCCGGTCAATATCCGCCCTTTCATAGGCTTCAAGTTTTTTGGAAAAATCCGTATTTATTTTTTCATCCTTAAAGGGCGATCTCTTGAGGCTGTTCCCGGCAGCCGGCCCGGAATACCGCCCCATTAGGATCAATCCGGTCTTCTATGCCGGAAATCTTCCGCCGATAACCCGCATCCGCCCGGCCAAATCTTTATACATTTGTATATCACTATACCCCCGATCTTCAAGTATGCAGGCGGCCGCTGCCATCTGATTCGGGTCCGCTTCCATAAGCAGGGTTCCGCCGGGGGTTAGGAAGGGGGGGGCCCCGGCGATACTGCGCCGGATAAGGTCAAGGCCGTCCTTGCCGCCATCCAGGGCAAGACGGGGTTCCCGCCGTACTTCCGGGGAAAGGGCTGCCAGAACCGATGTCGGGACATAGGGGGGATTACTGACGATGAGGTCGAAACGGGGAGGCCCCGGAAAATCCGGTACGGTGTCTCCGCCTATGCGGTCAAAAAGATCGCTTTCGATGAAGCTGACGGAGGGCGCTCCGCCCGTAATGGATTGCAGGATCTTCGCGGCATTTTTTCGGGCAACCGTCAGGGCTTTGCCGGAGATGTCCGAGGCGTAAACCCGCAAGGCTGGCCGTTCATGCTTCAGGGAGACGGCCAGGGCGCCCGAACCGGTGCAAAGGTCCAGAAGGGTGACCGGAGAAGGGAAGGGGAGGGCTCCGTCGGGATCGCCGCCTGCCCGCGTGAGGGCGAGTTCGTCTATCCGGGCAAGGGCGGCCTCCACCAGGGTTTCGGTATCGGGCCGGGGGACAAGGACATCGGCGGTAACAATGAAGTCCAGGCCCCGGAATTCCTTGCGGCCCAGGATGTAGGCCGCGCACTCCCCGTCCATGCGGCGTTCCAGCGAACGCTCAAACCGGCGGAAATCCGCCTCATCGAGAGGTTCCGGCCCGGCGAGAATCAGGCCGGCGCTATCGATGTTGAGGATATCCGCAAGGAGAAGGGAAGCATCCAGAACCGGGGTGGCCACGCCGGCATCTTTGAGGAGCGCCGTCCCCCGGACAATGGCTTCCCTGACGGTCATCCCGCCGTTTCCGGCAGGGGCATTGCGGCTTTTACCGTTCCTGCGTCAGGCTTTTCACTCCGGGCCGCGCCGGAGGAGGATTCGGTCCTGGTTTCTGCCGTTGTCCCCAAAAGTTCCTCACGGGCGGAAAGTTTAAGGGCATCAAAGAGTTCTTCTACATCTCCCTGCATGATAAGGTCCAACTTATAGAGGGTGAGGTTGATCCGGTGATCAGTCATCCGGTTTTGCGGGAAGTTGTAGGTCCTGATCCGTTCGGAACGGTCCCCGGATCCTACCTGGTTTTTCCGGGCTTCCGCCCGCTCCGATTGGGCCTTGGCTTCTTCCATTTCGTAGATGCGGGCACGGAGTATGCGCATGGCCTTGGCCTTGTTTTTGATTTGGCTTTTTTCATCCTGGCAGTGTACCGTTATCCCGGTAGGAAGGTGGGTGATACGCACCGCCGAGTCGGTAGTATTGACGCACTGGCCGCCGGGACCACCGGCCCTCATCACGTCTATTCTGAGGTCTTCCTGGCGTATGTCGATTTCCGTCTCGTCGGCTTCCGGGAGGACCGCTACGGTCACCGCCGAAGTGTGGATGCGGCCTGAGGCTTCGGTTGCCGGGACCCGCTGCACCCGGTGCACTCCCGATTCGTAGCGGAAATTTTCGTAGACATTGCCGCCGCCTATGGAGAAGACGATTTCCTTAAAGCCTCCCAATTCCGTCTCGTTGGAACTCATGATCTCAAACTTCCAGCCCCTGGTTTCCGCAAACCGGGAATACATACGGAACAGGTCCGCCGCGAACAGGGCCGCCTCTTCGCCCCCCGTACCCGCCCGGATTTCCATGATGATGTTCTTTTCATCCAGAGGGTCTCTGGGGATAAGAAGTTCTTTGAGGCGGTCTTCGGCATCTTTAAGGCGCTGTTCCAGGTCCCGGTATTCTTCCCGGGCCAGTTCCCTCATTTCCGCTTCCTTTTCATCCTGAATCATGGCCCTGGCATCGGCAATGTTGGCGGATAGGCCCTCAATTTCCTTCCAGGCGGCGGAAACCGTGCTTGCCTGGGAATATTCTTTCATGACGGTCCGGTATTTTTTCTGATCCTTTACCAGATCCGGGTCCTGGATCATGCGGGATAATTCATCGTATTTGCGCAAAATGGATTCAAGCCGTTCGTTCATCATGTCACTCCGTAGGATAACTATACTAAAAAAACGAATTACCGGCAATGCGGAGTCCCTGAAAGCCGGCAATTCTTAGGTTGTCCGCGAAGTCGCTGCCCCGAAAGGGTTTGACGGCGCGGACATTCCGTCATTCGGCAGGCCTTCACCGGCGGACGCGCGGCCCACCGCAAATTTCGCGTTCCCGACCTTCTCACAAGCGCCGGTTCGGTGAGGAATCATGGCAGGGCATACCCTCTCATTCCGGCTCATATACGCCTGAAATGACCGGCATCGCGGGAGTGTTCCCCAACAGCGCATTTTACGCGGACTATTCCCTCCGTGCGGAAGAATCGTGCAGGTTTACTGACAGCAGCGATGTATGACCAAAGCACGATATTCACAGTGTTCGAAAGTCCGGTTAATATTTTTTTCAGCAAAATATAAGATTTTTGTGGAAAAAAAGCTTGACATGTAGAATATATTATAATATAAATATATAAATCTTCTTAAGGAATAATTATGTCTATTAATTTTGAGGAACTGGAACAGCAAATTAATAATGAGTTTGGCTCTTATGACGAAGATGATATTCATGAAGGTATTGAAGAATTTAAATCAATAT
>JAIRSL010000255.1 GCA_031255475.1 Treponema sp. | reverse complement strand
GATCTTTGGGAATTCACCCGCCACACCTTCCGCATTGAGACCAGGGATCTCGGCGGCGAGATGAGCATGGATGCCATAAGCGGCAATATCGACGTGAAAGGCGTGGGTAACGCTACCGCTGTCTCTCACCTGGTGTTCACGATTTCAAATTTGCAGTTCAGGAACAACGGGGTGGTAAACTTCGTTCTCTATATCGACAACAAAGAAATAACATCCCTGCCGCTCTACATCAGAAAAGGGTAGCGGACCCGTCCCTCCGGCAGGTACAAACAGGCGGGCGGGTTCCGCTCCCTGCGGAACCCGCGGATATTAAACCTTCAATACGAATGAAGAGCTTTCAATAAAACACCCTGATATGTTCTATCTGGGAACGGTGCTTCAGTTTGAGGAGCAGGGTTTGTTCCGAAGACGAAAAAGACCAGCCCGAAGAATCATATCGCTCAAACTGGGGGTCGGTGCGGTAGTCTATACCGTAGAGCTGGAGCTTGACGAAAGGCCGCAGCCCCCGGATCAGCATATAGTGGGTTTCCCCGGCGGGGAAGGACACGGCAATGTCCAGGACATTATTTTCCCGCGAAACCGTAACGGAATCCGAGGCGGTCCAGGCCCACACGCCGCTTGCCGGAACGTCTATGCTGACGGCGTGGGGATAGGCGGCCGCGGGAAAAAGACGGTATACGGAGAGGGCGTCGATTCTGGCCCTGCTTGGGATCGGGTTTACGAGGCCGGGAATTTCGGCGTTTTGATCCGCTTCTTCCGCGCCGGGAATGATGAGCGCCGAGGGAAGGCTTCCGTTCTCCGTAAGGGAAAGGACCGAAACGGCCAGGGAACGGCCCAGGGCGCCCCATTCCTCCCGGCCCGGAATCCTGCCGTAGCGGTCCAGGGCAAGGCCCAGCCTGAGGTTGTATTCCGTGTCCGCGCGGCCGTCCCGATAATACAGCACCTGGTCCCCGGCGGTATTCTCCCTGATTCCGCCATACACGGCGAGACACGCACTTTCGATGAGGTTTTCAAAAGGGTTGTCATCCCGGAAACGGTAGATCCTCCAATCGGCGTACCCTTCCAGAATACCGAGGATCAGATCGGGAGAAAGGGACGCCGGATCAAGGGAACGGGCCAGTTCGGCAACGGCGTCGAGGATCTGCCCGTAACCCCGGATGCCGCAGAATTCTACGATGCGGGATTCCAGGAACAGATCTTCGGACCCGGCGGTGGCAAGGGCGGAAAGGCGGGCAACGGCTTCCCGTTCAAACGCGGACAGAGAACGCAGTCCAAGGTCCAGACGGCCCAGGTACACCGAGGCGTTATAGGTCCAGGATGCTCTCCGCAAAAAGGATGGAGAAATACCGGCCACGACATCCCGGTAGACGCCGCGGTCAACCGATTCCCCGGCATAGGCGGCTACCAGGCCCTCGTCATCGGTGGTCCCTGCAGTCCTGCTCCAGAAGGAATAAACTTCGTCCCGCCAGCGGTTCACCGTCTCGTTATACAGAGATTCGTCCCGCGCCTCTGCAAGGATGAAATTCTCGGGGACAGATCCCTCGTGTTCAGGAACGGAGCGTTCCTGAACAGCCCGGTAATAGGCGATGGCGTCATTGGCCCGGAGGACCAGCACTCTGCGGCTGTCGTCCGGGTGGGACTGTTCGAAACTATAGGGTATCCCATCGGCGATGACGACGAACCGGCCGTCTCCGTCATCCCGGACCCGGGAAGTCCGCAGCACCCGGTAGGGCAGTTCAAGCCCTTCATATTCTTCCCCAAACTGGCCGGTAATCCTGAGCTCCGGCCCGCCGGCTGCCGCGGCGTTTTGGGCGTTAAAAACAAGCCGCATTCCGTCCTCAAACCCGAAGACCACAGAACCGCCGTAAACGCTCATGGTTAGCGGCGAAAGAGGATGTTTTTCCCCGCCGGAACGTAAGAAACCGAATTCCCCGCCGTTATGGAGACGGAATTCCAACCCCCCAACCGAGACGTTAACCCCGCCTTCCAGGGAATAAACATCGGCAGGAGATTCGCCCCCCAGGTCCGCCGTCCGGACGGCAGACGGCCCGTAATTTCCCGAGACGGTCATGTCGCCGACACGCCGGGTAAACCCGTCCTGTTTGGCAAACTGGATCATCACCAGAACCACAAAAACGCCCAGGTATAAAAAAAGCAACCCCGCCATACGGGGAAAAACGGATTGTTTCATTTTATGAAGGATACCTCAAAAGTTCTCTCAATTTCAACTTGCCGATCTTACTTCAATTATATATTATATTCTACTATGAGGAATATTGTAGCGGTTGCGGTATTAACATCCCTGTTTGTTGTTATAACCGCCTGTTCCACGCCGCCCCAAAAGGCCCCCGGCGTTCCTGAAACGCCCCCCGAAAAACCGGGTGTCGCGGAACCGGAGCCGGCCGAAGACCTTACGGGTACCCAGGCCGTTCTTACGCGGATGGCCGTCCTGCTGGAGCAAAACGATTATGACGGGGCCCTGGCCCTTTTCGATGAAATTGAAGAGCCTGAACGGGAATCCCCGGGGATTCAACTGTTAAAAGCATCGGTCCTGCTTTCCGCGGGAAGAACCAAAGACGGGCGGGCTACGGTTCAGGATATTCTTGCCAAAGACGCCGAAAACGCGGACGCCTTGTTTGTGCTTTCCACCATTGAAAGCGCCGAAGGAAACGCGCGGGAGCAGCGGCGGCTTCTGGAACAGATCATTAAAACCCATCCCGGCCATGCGGAGGCTTTGACCGCCCTGGGGACGATATTCCTTCAAAACCGGTCGTTCCGGAACGCCGCATCTTACTTTGACCGGGCGCTGGAAGCGGACCCCCAAAACGGGGAGGCCCTGGTAGGCCGGGCGGGGGTATACCGCTACCAGAGGGACCCCCAAAAGGCGGAGGCCCTGCTAAACAAGGCGGTCACCCTCTATCCCCGGTGGGTAACCCCTCTGAGCGACCGGGCCCGGCTGTATCGTGAGGCAGGCGCCCTGCCTCACGCTCTGGCGGATTTGGACGCTGCCAAGACCCTGGCCCCGAACGATTATTGGGTAAGCAATGACCGGGGGAACATCCTGCTGGATCTGGGCCGGAAACCGGAAGCCTTGGAAGAATTCCAAAGGGCCATAGCCCTGGGGCCGGATAACTTTTTAGCCTATGTGTATAGCGCCGGCATCAAGGACGATCTGGGGGATTACGCCGGGGCCGAACGGGATTATCTGGCCGTAGTCCGGCTTAAACCGGCTTATTACTTCGCTTTTGAGGGCCTGGGCATGGTGAGGATGAGGCGGGGCGCCTGGGGTGGGGCCAGGGACGCCTTTCTGGAAGCCTACAAAGGGGCGCCCCAGGAAACCGGCTATGCCCTCCTGGCGGCAGCCGCCTGGATACGGGCGGAAACCCCGCAAGCCCCCAAACAATTTCTGCAAACCGCCCTCAGGCGGGTACAGCGGGAAACCCTGGAATGGTACGTAATGCGGCTTTACCACGATCTTTCCGGGGACAACGATGTGGCCATACGGATTGATCGGGAGAAGAACCCGGATATCAAGCAAAAGATGCTGTTTTACCTGGCCCTGTACTACGATGCCAGGAACAACCGGGGCCTTGCGGACCGGTATTATCTGCGGGTAAAGGAGATGGGCAGGCCCGGCACTTTGGAATGGCGGATAAACGAGTGGACCCTGAAAGAACGGAATCTGAATGTTGAGTGAAGTTTGCCATTCCGGGGCGTTTACCCGGCTGGTTTCCCTCCTCGGGGAACCGGGGACCGTGGTGATACAAACCCACGACTTCCCCGACCACGACGCGGCGGCTTCGGCCTTTGCCCTGGGGGAACTGCTCCGCCGTAAAGGATACGATGCCCGTCTGCTCTACCGGGGGGCGATACGCAGTTATTCCCTTAGGATCATGCTTTCCGAACTGGGGATAGACCTTAAACGGGTAAACAAAATGGCCGGGGGGGAACTGTCCAAGCGGCCCTGCATCATAGTGGACGGCAACCCCGTCAACACCAACGCCCGGCCGGTCACGGAATATCTTTTAGGCGTAGTGGATCACCACGGCAACGCCGCCGTCCCGGACTGCCCGTTTACGGACATAGACACCCATTCCGGGTCCTGCGCCGCATTAGTCGCCCGGTATTGGGAGGAGGCGGGCCTCTTGCCGGAGAAAAACATCGCCACCGCCCTGCTCATGGGCATAGAGATGGACACGGATTTCCTCACCCGCCGGGTAAGCAAACAGGATGTAGACGCCCTGCACCGGCTCTTTTTCCGGGCCGACTGGGAATTCGGCGTAGAAGCCCTCAAGACATCCCTTTCGACAAAGGACCTTCCGTCTTTCGAAAAGGTAATGGCCAATTCCAAAATTCGGGGAAACATCTTCTTCTCCATAATCGACGTGGACACTTCTCAGGAAGTCATCTCGATTTTGGCCGATTTTTTCTTACGGTTCCGGGAAATTTTGGTAACCATCATTATCGAGACCGAAGGAAAAACCCGTCATGTTTCGGTCCGCAGCCGGGACCCGCGCATTTCCGCCGCCCGTATAGTCCGGGAAGCCTTGAAAGACCTCGGCTCCGGCGGCGGGCATGATTATATGGCCGGCGGCCTTATAGATACCGGGGCGGTACTTGACGAAAACGAGTTGTTTCGGCGCTTTTTAGACGCCGCCGCGAAAGAGCAGGAGAACACATGAACGATACCCGCGTAGAAATCGAATTCCCCAACCGGAAAATCATCCTCATCGGAACGGCCCATGTCTCACGGGACAGCATAGAAGAAGTGGAGCGTACCATCAGGGAAGAAAAGCCCGACATGGTCTGCGTCGAACTTGACGCCGGCCGCTATGCATCCATCAGCCGGCAGGAAGACTGGGAAAAGCTGAACGTTATCAAGGTGTTTAAGGAGGGGAAAGGCTTTCTTCTTGTGGCGAACCTGGTGCTCTCCGGTTTTCAGCGCCGCATGGGAGAAGAACTGGGGGTAAAGCCCGGCGAAGAAATGAAAATCGCCGCAGAAACCGCCAAAGACCTGGGGATACCCTACTCCCTTTGCGACCGGGAAGTGCAGATCACCCTCCGCAGGGCCTGGGCTCGCTGCGGTCTGTGGAGCAAGTGCAAACTCCTGGCCTCCCTTTTGTCCGGCGCTTTCACCACGGAAAAACTCAGCGAGCAGGAGATCGAACAGCTCAAGAACCGCAACGAGTTGGACGGCATGATGTCGGAACTGGCCGCCTACCTGCCTAAGGTAAAGGAGACCCTCATCGACGAACGCGACCGGTATCTTGCGGCCAAAATCTGGGAAAGCGGGGCTCAATCCAGCGGAAAGCAGATCGCCGTTGTGGGCGCCGGCCACCTTATGGGCATCCGGGACCACCTGGAGAAGATCTCCGATGGAAAGGAGAGCGCCGACGTATCCGGCCTGGACATCGTTCCGCCGGCCTCGTTTTGGTCCAAAGCCGCCGGCTGGCTCTTTCCCGTCCTGATTGCCGTCCTCATCGTTCTGGGCTTTTTCCGGGCCGGCGCGGAGGTAAGCCTGGAAATGCTTGCCCGCTGGGTCGTGCTCAACGGTTCCCTGGCCGCCCTGGGAGCACTCATCGCCCTGGGACACCCCCTGTCCATCCTGGTTTCTTTTGTGGGGGCCCCCATCGCCACCATCAACCCCTTTATAGGGGTAGGACTTTTCTCCGGCGTTGTGGAAGCCACAATGCGGAAACCGCGGGTCGCAGACACCCAGACCCTCTCGGAAGACATAGGCAGCCTCAAGGGTATATACCGGAACCGCATCACCAAGGCGCTGCTGGTGTTTTTCCTGTCTTCCCTGGGCGGGGCCATAGGAAATTTTATCGCCCTCCCCCTGCTGGCAAGCCTGTTGGGGAAATAAGCTCCTTTCGTACGGAAGTTCTTTTATTGAAGGCCGGACGACCCTGAATAGACCAGTCTTCTGCCACACAAACAAAAAAGCGGAGCCCATACCGGCCCCGCTTCTGGATTGATAATCAACAACCTCGCCCTGAAGGGCGAGGTATGTTGTTCTC
>JAIRSL010000254.1 GCA_031255475.1 Treponema sp. | reverse complement strand
AGAACAGTTTGTTTTGCCATAAAAATCTCCTAAATAAAAAAACTATATAGTATAGTGTACTTTAATTTAATAGATTATGCTAGTACTTTGATCAATTTTTTTTATATTGCGGAATTTTTTGACGATTTTTAGGGCCGTTGTTTGGAGATTGCAGTTCTAAAACAGCTCCGTTTTACATTTGGTGAGGCAAAATCCGAGCCGGAATGTAAACCCCATAGATACTGTGGCTTTTTCTTGAGCCTCCCGGAGGAATTCCGGCCTTCCGGAATGCCCCGCAGCGGGTAGCATTCCTATCGGCGGAATACCTTTGTTGTCCCCTGCCGCCGGAACCGCGCCTTTTCGGGACGGAGGCGGCCGTTTCAGCCCTCCGGACGGCCGGCCCTTGTCAGTCCGGGGGTTTCCCGGTATGCTTATATTGGATTCTTTATTAGGCTCCGGCTTTGCGAGGGTCCTTCGGGGTGTAATTTCCCGGAATTTTAAGGAAAAATGGACAAAGAAATGATCAGGAAAGTTGTTTTTGCCGTATTGATGTCAACGGTTGTATTGTTTGCGTGCAGCGCCGGAGGAAAATCCCAGGACAATGAAAAAAAATCCGAAGCCGCAGCCCAGGTTCCGGCGGTTCAGGAAAACAAAATTGACGCGGATACCAGTTATTCTTTCGGGATGATACTTGCCCTGGAATTCGGTCTTAATCAGGTCAAACTTGACTATGATTATGATGAGTTGGTTAAGGGCTTTAGAGACGCTGTTGAGGGTAACACGGCCAGATTTCCCCCGGAAGAAGCGGTTGGAAAGATACAGACCGCATTTTCCGCGGCAGTAGATCGGCTGAAGGAAGAAAACACGCAGAAGGAAGCCGAATACCTCGCCCAGAACGGCGCCAGGAGCGGTGTCATCACCACGGCAAGCGGCCTCCAGTACGAGGTACTCACCGAAGGTACGGGGTCCCGCCCTGTTGCCGAAGATACGGTGGAAGTTCACTACGAGGGTACGCTTCTCGACGGGACCGTTTTTGACAGCTCCTATGAACGGGGTGAACCGGTAAAATTCCCGCTGAATCAGGTTATCCGCGGCTGGATCGAAGGCATCCCTCTTATGACCGTTGGCAGTACCTACCGTTTCGTCATCCCGGCGGCCCTGGCCTACGGTGAGCAGGGGAACAATTCTATTCCTCCTAACTCGGCGTTGATTTTTAAAGTTGAACTGTTGTCGATTGTAAAATGAGAAGGCTGTTCCAAAACTTCAGTTTTGGAACAGTCCCGTTAAAATCCGTGGTTTTGCCGGACAGATCGCAGACTAAAAACCGGAAAAACGTTCTCCCCGGAATCCCGTTGGGCCGCTAACGTTCCAGATACCCCCTGATGACGGATTCCAGGGAATTTTCGTCTATTTTTACAATAGCTTTTTCCCGTTCCACGCTTTCCCTGGAGTCCGAAGCATGGGCGGTGTTTTCCATAACGTTACTGCCGAATTCCCGGCGCACCGTACCGCTTGGGGCTTTAAGGGGGTCCGTAGGGCCTAAGACATCCCTAATCTTGCTAACCGCGTTTTCCCCTTCGTAGAACAGTATCAGGCACATGACCGTCCCCGATTTTTCCGCCTGATCCGACAGACATTCATCAGGCCGGGTTCCGGACATGAATTTAATAATACGCCGGAACTGATCCTGAGCATATTTGATCCCTATGGTTCCTGCCAGCATCTCCTCGGCCTCATCGTCCAGGATGCCTAAATTCCGTTCCAGGATCTCCCGGGCTTTCTTTCCGAATATGGGCGCCAGTTTTGCCTTGAGTGCTTCTTCCACCGGGCCGTAGAAATCCAGGGCCTCTTCCAATAAGAACCGGTGTACTTTGATTCCCACGATACGCAGCCCGGTACGGGAAAATATGTCGATAATGGTCCCCGGCTTTGACGAGGGATGGGTCCAGTTATCCGGTTTGATGATCACCAGAGTTTGTTCGATTTTTTCCGGCTCCGGGTACTCGATGTTTTTGACGATATTCGGCTGGCCTTTAAGAAATTTAAGGAAGAACCGAAAATCTTCGTCCGCGTGTTCCTGGTTCCGGGGGGTTATTACCGCAGGTTCAAAATACGTAATCTTGCCGGGAGTATCCGATGACATGATAAGGTCCGCGTAGGTGTCCCGTATGGTTTCCCCGGTCATGGTATCCACGCTCATGTTCTCAGGGTGTATGTGCCCGCAGATGGTTACCAGTTTTCCCCAGGGATTTGCCCCCCTGAACAGCAGGAGAAGCGTCCGGTGCCGCCTGCCGCCGGAAGGGGCAAGGTTTTTTTCGACATAATCCGCCAACAGCGTAATGTCGTTGGGATAATTTTGCCGTCTAAGGATATCCGCATATTCCCGGGCGAATGCCTGATCCGGAGCAATCATCTGGGCCCCCACCAGTTCCAGATCCGTCCGGGAAAGCAGCCGGGCAATGACCCCTCCGGTCCGGCTTTTGGCGATGGTATAGGGGGTTACCAATACATAAGAGATAGACTGATTCATGACGGCTCCTTTTTGAAGTCTTCGTTATGCTGAACAGTATTCATAAACGTTCCTTCCTTATTAATCGTGTTGATCTATACTAACCCTGTTTCGAAAAATAGTCCAATATTTTCGATCTGAAGACATCTTTCCGCATTGATAATGCCGCTTTGGGAATACCTGAAAGGCCGAACCGGGACTAACCGCGGTGAACAATCTTCTTTACGGTTAATCCGAACCCTATTTAGTCCGCCGAAAGATACGGCAAAGAAAGAAACGGCGACAGGCGTCTTTACCCCCGCGTTTTGCTGTTCGCGTTTACTAAACCTGCCCTGTCAGGAATACAGCGTCGCTGTCGGTAAAAGGACGGCCGTAGATAAATTCAAACAGGAAGCGGGTATCTTCCGGGGTCATGTCCAGGAAACGGCAGCCGAAGTAACCCTGAATACTGTCTTTATACCGCCTTACTATACGGGCGTTGGAAGTAAGCGAACGGTTGGGAGTCATAATCGTTACCGTAAGTTCGCTTTCCGGTACGAGGGACGAGGATATAACCGAATGAGGATACGCAAAAAGTACGCCGGAAACGCTGATGTCAATGATTTTGCCTTCAAAGGGAGTATTCCGCATACGCCCCGATTCAAAGTAGCCGTTTTCCTTTAGTGAAAAAGCAAGGACGCTGGCGAATTGAAAGATGGTATCGATAACCTCATAATTGAAAGGCGTCCTCTCTTCTTTGTTGATCCAAAGGTGAATATACCCTACCACGTATTGCTGAAATTGTATGGGTACCCAGGCATCCGAAAAGAACCCGGCGTCGAATTTGGCGCGGATAAACCGGATTACTGCGTCATCCAGAAACTTTGGATCCGTACCGGTACTTTCCATGTAGCGGCGGAATATTTCTTCCGTAATAAGCCGCTTTCTGGGATAGGGATCGGTATTGGGGAAGGATCCCAGGGTAGAGGGCAGGTAGAGGGCTTTCCCGGTTTCGGCAATAAGGCGTTCTTCAATGGAGGCGGGCCGTACATCTTTAAAGATAGTAAGCCGGTGTCCGTTGGCATACCCCTTGATCCATTCCGCCATTTGAGCGATAAGGCCGGTCAGGTTCTTCGGGTCAACGTTCTTTACGATCTGCCCGAAACTCATCTCCCGTTCAAATTCCTGCACCTTGGGATAGGCAAGGGAATACCGTTCGCCGGAAAAGAGGAGTTGGATCTTAACATCCTGGGGGCTCGGTACCCGTGAATAGGAGCGGTCAAGGTTTTTATAGAGGAACTCCGGCGCCGCCGCTACAATGTGTTCATCCCTAAAGGAAATAATCTCCGTGGAAAAGGAAATTATCCGGCCCCGGAAATCAAACATCAGGTTCATTTTCCGTTTGATCCGCAATCCCGGTATGATGCGGTTGGATTTGAAATAGATTTCAGCTCTGGTCGGTTTTTCCAGCGTCAGGGTATATTCGGTCCGGTTTTTCAAAAACATAACCGGAATTTGTTCATCGTACACGACCTTGAGGAGAAAATCCTTTTCAATACGTTTGATCGGAGTTGCCATTTAAATATTCCTGCAAACTAAACTTGGGGACTTTCCCAAAACTTCGGTTTGGGGAAAACTTGCCTGGTGTCAAAAAAAGCGCTCATAAGGGGTAAAGTCATAAGGATACGCCTCTCCTCCGTCTAAAATCTTCCGGGGCTCCTCAATGATAATATCGTCTACCAGCCATGTTTCCCCGTCCCGGCGCAGATAAAGTTCCCCCGCCACACCCTGTTCCCGACCCACGAACCGGAACAGAAAAGAAGTGGAAGCGTCATCTTCCTCTCGTCCGCCGCCTATGCGGTATTTTCTCGCGTCTATCGCCTCCAGGGTTCCGGCAATTTCCGTCTTTAGCCCGGCGCTCACGCTGCTTAAGACCGCCGACTCGCCGTCCCCCCCCAATAGAGCCGCAAGCAGTCCCCGGGCAAAACGGTAGGCCGCTTCGGAAGCCGAACCCCGGCCCAGTTCCCCGATAACCGCGTCACGGGGATACCGGGGGTCTTCCCCCCTGGAAGGGCGGCGTACCAGTTCGGGAACGAGTTCGCCGCCGTTCACCGCCTCAATGGGGCGTATAAACTCTTCAGAGACTTCTTCCTGGCCGGCATCTTGAGTAAATAATACGGACGGCCAGGCAAAAACCAGGGCTCCTATTACTATACCCGCACGGAGATAATGGGACAAGGGTCTGTCTGTTACATTATTGCCCATAGGTAATATAGTATCTCCATATTAATGAAAAAGCAAATGGAACGATGGGAAGTATAGACAGCTTCCACGGGGGAAGGTAGTATGCGGATACATGAATAATAATGCGTGGGCCGCCCTCAGGGAAGGTTATACGGATCCTGTTAGGGATGTTCTGTGGGGCCATATTTACCTTACACCGCCCATGGCAGCCCTGATCCGTTCCGTTCCCTTTACGCGGCTTTCCCGGATATTTCAGCTTGGTCCGGCGTATGCGGTCTACCCCGGCGCCACCCATACCCGGGCGGCTCATTCCCTGGGGGTGTACCACCTGTCCCGGCGCCTCCTCCTCAATCTGGCGGAACTGGGCGCCGATTCCTGGCTTAACGCCGAAGGGGTCCGTTCCTTTCTGTGCGCCGGGCTTCTCCACGACTTAGGCCATTTTCCCTATACCCATTCCCTTAAAGAACTGCCCCTTATCCCCCACGAGACGCTTACCGCCAATCTTATCCGCACCGAACCCCTGAGAAGCCTGGTGGGGGCGACCGGCGCCGATCCCGAAATGGCCGCCGCCATTGTGGACACCGGGGAACCCTGCGCGGCTTTGGATGACGGCGAACTGCGTTTCTACCGGAAACTCCTCTCCGGCGTCCTTGACCCGGATAAGCTGGACTACCTGAACCGGGACGCCCGGTACTGCGGGGTTCCCTACGGCGCCCAGGATGTGGATTTTATCTACAGCCGCCTCCAGCCCCACCGGGAACGGGGTATAGACATTGATTCCAGGGGCATACCCAGCGTGGAAGCCATTCTCTTTTCCAAGTACCTCATGTACCGGACGGTGTATTGGCACCGGTCCGTCCGTTCCCCAACGGCCATGATCAAAACCGCGGTCCTGGCCGGCCTTAGGGACGGGATTTTTTCCGAAGAAGCCCTCTACAACCTGGACGATCAGGGGCTTTTTTGCCTCCTTGCGGAGGGCGGCCATCCGCGGTTTTCCCTTGCCCGGCAGGTCAGGGACGGCCGGTTTTACGCGGTCGTGGCGGAATTTCCCTTTGTGGAAGCGGAACACGAGAATTTGACGGACATCACGGCCCGTTTCCGTTACGAGGAAGCCCTGGCCGCAAAACTTTCCGGCCTTCCGGAATGGGCCGGAAACCGGGCGATAGGTCCGGGGGAACTCATCATCGATATACCGGAACCGGTTTCTTTTGAAACCGGTCTGTATGTCCGGGACGAAGGGCGTTATTTTACCGAAAGCAGCGGGGTCTTTTCGGCCGGCATGGTGGAGGATTTTATCGAATCATTACGGATTATTCGAATTTTTGTGGACCCGGTTCACGAAACCGGCTTACAATTCTTAAATAAATCGCCTGACGTCTTGTATAATTACAAGAATTGGTTATACTAAGAAGGGGGATTTATGTTTACAGAAATTCATAACACCGTGGAAGATATTGTTTTTGCCCAGGTTACCGAAATCTGTGATTCTATAGAAAAAAATAAGAAGGGTGAAATCTGTACCTGCCGTCAATGCCGTATTGATACGGCATGTTATGTATTGAACCGTATAGGGCCGTACTACATCAGTTCCAACCGGGGGGTTGCGCGGGTAGAGCAGGAGACCATAGCCCGCCAACAGAAAGAGGCGGAAATCGTCAGCCTGATCTACGAAGGCATCCGGAAAGTCAACCACAACCTGCGGCCTTTCATCAACCACGGAGCCAGGAACGCCGATCCCGAAACGATCCCGAATGCCCCTATTTTTAACCTTCCTACCATTGTAGGCCGCATCTTAAACGGCCTCAACTTTGAGCCTCTGTCCGAAGCCAGGGTAGAACTCCGCCGAAACGGGGATCTTGTGACCATGAAGGACATCGGCTGGCAAAACCCTTTCAATATAGTGCCGAATACCGAAGGGACGTTTACCTTCTGGCCCTCCTCCATACCGGCGGAGTCGGTTAATGCTCACAAGGTCTTTGAGTATTCGATTAGGATTGAAGCGCCTGATCTGGAACTCCTGACTCACTTTTTTAAGATTCCGGTTACGAGCGAGGTGCTGACAACGGAGAACTACTCCAGGGAACGGTCTTTTAAGCTGCCTAACCTTTACATGTTCCCGCCGGGCGGCGTGGAGGACGATTTTTAGCCCGCGGGCCTGTTCCCGGACCGGCAGTGCATACCGCGCGGGTTCCGATACAAGCGCCGTACCTCCATATTTTCCGGCATAGAGCGATTCGGGGAGGCGGGACTCGAACCCGCGACGTCTGGTTCCCAAAACCAGTGGCGTAACCACTCGCCAACTCCCCGGTTTCTCTACTATATCCGATTCCATTCGTGCCGTCAAAGGGCG
>JAIRSL010000248.1 GCA_031255475.1 Treponema sp. | reverse complement strand
CCAGGATAGGCGGCAGGAAGCCATACGCCTGCTTTCGGACCTCGTCATTCAGTATCCCGACAATCTCGCGGTAAAACGTCAACTGGCAACCGCCTACTATAAGAACGGGGACTGGTCGCGGGCCGAACCTGCCATTGCCGAAGTACTCCAGCGGGACAGCAGGGACAGCGATTTTATCCTGATGCGAGCCCACGTCCTGGTGGAACAGGGGCAGTTTCTCCAGGCCCAGGCTCCCCTGGACCTTTTAGGGTCTATGGAACCCAATAACCGGCTCTACCTCTTTCTTAGGGCGCGGGTCCAGGCCGAAGGTTACCGTAACCGGGATTCCGCCCTGAACTACCTCCGTTCCATTCTGCGAACCTATCCCAATGACGACGAAGCCTCGGTGTACGCCGCCCGGCTTCTCCTGGAATCCGGCCGCTCCGAAGACCAGACCGAAGGCCGGGAACTCCTGAACCGCCTTCTGTCCGCCGGAAATCCTTCGCTTTTGGTGGTGAACCTGGCTCTCCAGGACGCCATACGCCGGGAAGCCTGGGAAGAAGCCCGTCCGTATCTGGACCGCCTTCTTGCGGAGCGGCGCTCTTCCCAGGATCTTTTTAGCGCCTATAGCGTTGAGCGGGGTCTGGGTAACAATTCCGCGGCGCTCCAGGTGGCCCGGGAACTCTACGAGCGGGACACTGCCGGCGAAGAGGGAATAAACGCCTACATCACCGCCCTTATCGACACGGGCCGTAACGACGAAGCCGGCCGCCTGATAGATAGCCGCCTTGCGTCTCTGCCCGGAGGCGTCCTCAAAGGACGGTATTACTTTCTGCGCAGCCGCCTACATTCCGGTGAAGAAGCGGCGCTGAACGATCTCCGGGCCAGCTTATTCGAGGATCCCCGCAACCTCAACTCCCTGACCGCCATGTTTGAAATCTACCGACGCCGCAAGGACGACAACCGGGCGGTATTCTACCTGAAGCAGGCCCTTGCCCTGGCTCCGGACAATCCCCGGCTTAGACGATATGCCTCCGAATACTCTTCCCTCTTGGGCGGCGGATATCAGTAACCTCCCGCAGGACGGGGGAGTATTACCGGGGTATAGGAGTATAAAACGTCAAATCGCCGTCAAACAGCCCGTTGTCCCTTTGACAAGATTTGGTTTTTTCATCAAAATCTTATATAAATGAGGCTGTTCCAAGACTTCAGTTTTGGAACAGCCTCAAATGATTTAAACTTTTTTTAAGGAGTATTTATGCAGAAATATGTATGCACTATATGTGGTTATGTGTACGATCCCGCGGAAGGGGATCCCGATGGCGGCATAGCTCCGGGTACGCCCTTTGAATCCATTCCGGACACCTGGATTTGTCCTGCCTGCGGCATCGGCAAAGACAGCTTCTCCCCGGCAGTGTAAAGAAAGCTCCGGTGGTTTCCGGGGCCTGATAAGGGGCGGTCATGCTTTCAAGAGAGGATTTTGTTTTTACCATAGGATATGACGGGGCCGCCGCGGTGGTTGACGGGCAGGCTAAACGGCGATATGGATCCCTGTCCACCGCCGAACTCGCAGAACAGGGCCTTTTCCGCGCCGCCTATTCTTCCGCAGTCTACTCCAAAAATCCCGGGGAACTCCAAACCGTACTGGACGCCTATAACAGAACTTCCGGATCGTCTTTTACCGCAGGCGCCCCTTTGGACCGCCTCTTTGGGGTCTTCCCCGTAAACGTTAAGCGGTCCATCACGCTGTAGGGAATTTTGTTACACCTTACTGTACCGGAAAGGGGAATCGCTATGCCGGAGCCGCCGGTGCGCTAGTGTTCTGTCTTATACATTATGCATAACCGTTTCGGTTTTGGCCTTCTGAATCTTTGCCAAAATAGCTTCCGGCTTCTTCACCCATTTGAAACTGCGGCCGGAAGTGTTCCATGTCCTGATAAAGTCTTTTATCGCTTTTTCCAGTTGCCCCGCCGATTCTCTGCTTTCCCGTTGTATCCTTTTATTCGTTATTTCCTCAAACCACCGTTCCACTAAATTCAGCCATGACGAATGGGTCGGTATGAAATGCATTACAAAACGACCGGGTTTCGTTTCAAGATATGTTCTCACTTCCTTCGTTTTATGCGTTGAGTAATTGTCGGCGATAATATGCAGTGTCTTCCCCTTCCCGCTCTGTTTGTCTGCTTTTTTCAGAAACGCCAGGTAATCTTTCGCTTTGTGCGTCGCTTTGTATTCCCCGATGACATTCCCGCTGAGCACATCCAGCACTGTAAAAAGCGTTGTCGTTCCATGCCTCACATAATCCGCGGCTTGCCGTTCAGTCATCCCCGGCAATATCGGAAGAATTGGCTGGGTCCGCTCAAGCGCCTGTATTTGTGATTTCTCGTCCATACAAAGAATTATCACATTTTCAGGCGGATCCATGTACAACCCTGCCACATCTTTCAGCTTGCGTTCAAATCTGCGGGTGCTCCAAGGGGCCGGGAAACCCGGCCTAACGGGCGCATACCGAGGGACCACTGGGTAACGCCGGAAGAAGCGGCGGCTATCATCGCGTATTACATGGAACGGCTTACGGCGGAGATCGTGCTGATGAAAACTCGGGAACTGTATCCGGAGGCGCATCCCCGGATTATCACGGACAACGGCTCGCAGTTCATCTCGAAAGATTTCCGGGAATTAATATCACACACGATCACATCGAAAAGGTTAAAAATTGTGTGCGTGGAAGATAAAAACAAGTACGAATTGGGAATCAACGTCAGCGATGAAGAATTAGCTGAACTTAATATAAATAATAAGTTATTATCTTACAGTTCTTAAGAGATACTTCTTCTCCACGACCCGCCTCCGTGTACCGAATCGCATCCCCTGTGGCAGACACAAAAACGAGCGTCGTCCCGGTTATGGCAAAACGGAACCCGCATCCGGCAGGGCAAAGCCCCCGCGCTTTGCCAACTGCGTTACCAGCGTCGCCATGTCCCGGGACAGCGGCGCATACAGGCTAAGCCCTTGGCAGCCGGAAGCGTCCTCATGATAATCCGGCAGGGTAAGATGCAGGGCGTGCAGTCCCAACCGCGCCAGCAGGGGCTGTTCCGTCAGGGGGTCCCCCCGCCAGCCCTTCTTGAAGGACGACAGGAACACGCCCTTTTCCGCGTGTCCCCGGCGGGCCGCTTCTCCGTAGAGGGGATCGCAGACTACAGGGTGGCCCAGGCTTGCCAGGTGTACCCGTATCTGATGGGTCCTCCCGGTTTCGGGCAAGGCTTCCACCACGCTGTAATTCCCCGCGCTTCCCAACAGGCGGAACCGGGTAACGGCTTTTTTGCCGCGATATTTGTCGATGATGGTCCGGTGCTGCTTGTCGCCGCCGGGAACAAGGGGGAGTTCGCAGGCGGTTTCCTCAGGGGAAAAGCGGCCGTGAACCACGGCGATGTACCGCTTGACCGCCCGCCGTTCCTCAAAAACAACGCAAAGCCGCTTGTGGGTTTGCGCGTCTTTGGCAAATACCACCGCTCCGGAGGTGTCCCGGTCTATGCGGTGTACGGTGAACACCCCCGCCGGACAGTACGCCGCCAGAAGGCGGTCCAGGCGCTCGCGGGCTTCGTCCCACCGGTCGCCCCCAACGGCAATACCGGCGGCCTTGTTTACCGCGATAATATAATCGTCTTCATAAATAATGGTAAAGAGCGCCGCCGGTTTCATGGATTCATTCTACTGTTTTTGGGCGCGGAATTACCAGCGGGCCGCCGGGAACGGTTCCCGCATATAGTAGACTTTTTGACGCGCCGGGGAAGCGTACGCAATGAGCAATGAAAAGAGTGCCGTTTGGGGGTGATTATGGGCGGTCCGCTACAGGGCTTCTGCATTTACTTTTTCCACGTGACAATAATACATGCCGACAGAGTCCGCAGATTACACAGATTAACGCAGATTTTTCGTATCAAAAGTATTCATAATCTGTGACAATCCGCGTAATCTGTGGACCGTATTTCTGCTGTTTAGCCTTTACAGGCCCTAGTACCCGGCGGCCTTATCCACCAGATTCTTCAGCGGTCCTCCCCGGACATACCGCTCCAGGTTTTCCAGGGCGATTTCAAGAGCCATCTCCCGATACCGGGGATGCCAGCCCGCATAGTGAGGGGTTAAGAGCACATTCTCCAAATCCCACAGGGGTGAATCCGGGGGCAGGGGTTCCGTC
>JAIRSL010000188.1 GCA_031255475.1 Treponema sp. | reverse complement strand
AGTACAACCAGCTTATGCGCATTGAAGACCAGCTTGAAGGCGTAGGCGAATATGCCGGGAAAAAGGCGTTCTACAATCTGAAGAAGTAACCGGATTTTGTGAATCCTTATACGGGCCGCGGATGATGAAGCAATATGCTTTATTATCTGCGGCCTGTTTTTTTAGGGATTCAGAATCCGTCCGGATGCATTACGGGGCGAACGGGGTCCGGACGGCAGAATCCGACGGAAGCGGGGATCGGCCTCCGGACGCCTGGTTTTCGTTTATGACGGCGGGTTTAATATCGGATACAGTCTTTTTGAACGCATTTTGAGCCTCCCGCAGCCCTTCCGAATAGCCGATTATGAAGTACTGGTTTTCCTCTGAAAGTTTTTTAAACTTGCTGTATAACTGTTCAAATTTTTCGCTTGTCATATAAGATTCCCCTTTTCTATACCCTCACGTAGAGAGCATTATAATAGACTATGAGAGTGTTGTCAATATTTTTCTTTATTTTTTAGTCCGGTTGTTTTTTAACCGGCCTTTATTTCAAACTGCTTGCATAGTGAGTTCCATTATGGTATAGTTCATGTTGTAGTGGGGAGGCGCCATGCCTGTCAATGATTCTGTCAGAGGACGTATTAAAGCGGTACGCCATGCTTTAAAATTGTCACAGATAAAATTTTCAGAGGCAATTTATATATCCAATGGTTATCTGGCCGAAATAGAGCTTGGAAACCGGCGTGTTAATGAACGGATTATTCAATTGATTACAACAACCTTCGGGGTAAATAAAGAATGGCTGAAAACCGGCCAGGGAAAAATGTTCGTATCAACGCCGGATGAGAAATGTGAACGGATAGCAAATCTGTTCAAAGAACTTAATCCCGAATTTCAGGATTATGTTCTCGGACAGATTGATCAGCTTATCAATCTACAAAACATGCAGTACAGGAATGATAAAAATACCTGTTAGCGCGGCCTACGGCAGAAACACCGTGCCCGGCTGGGAACCCGATGCCAGGGCTTCCAGGACTCCGGGCCGTCCGCCGTGGGTCAGGATCATGGGTATGCCGTAAGAAAGGGTCCGCTGGGCGGCGTCGATTTTAGTGGCGATTCCACCCGTGCCAAAGCTGCCGGCCTTTCCGATAGTGACAGAGTTCCTGATCGCCGCGATGTCCCGGACCTCCTCGACCAGCTTTGCGTCGAAGTGTTCTTTGGGATTTTTGTCGTAGAGGCCGTCTATATCGCTGAAGAGGATAAGAAGGTCCGCGCTCCAAAGTACCGCCGATTGGGCCGCCAAAGTGTCATTGTCGCCGATGCGGATTTCTTCAACACTAACAGTGTCGTTCTCGTTGATGACGGGGATTATCCCCTCGTCTACCAGGGTAAAAAGAGTATTCCTCATGTTGAGGGTACGTATGGGATCGCCGAAGTCGTCACGGGTAAGAAGGATCTGGCCGACCCGTACGCCGCCCGCTTCAAAGGCCCGCCGCCAGGCCCCCATGAGTTCCACCTGGCCCACGGCGCAGAGGGCCTGCTTGTAGTGAATGTCCTGCTTGCGTACCCATTTGCCCAGGGAAGAAAGGCCCGCCACCTGGGCGCCGGAAGACACCAGAACTATCTGTTTTCCCGCCTTGATAAAGGCCGTCACCTGGGCGGCGAATTCTTCAAGAAAAGGGATGTTGATCCGGCCGTCCTTGTCCGCCAGGGTATTGGAGCCGATTTTAATAACGATTTTACGCGCCCGCGCGATTAATTCCCGTATCATAATTACTGCCGTATTTGGCCGGAGCCTGATATACGATACTTTATCGTGGTCAGGGCTTCAAGCCCCATGGGTCCCCTGGCATGAAACTTCTGGGTACTGATCCCCAGTTCCGCGCCGAAACCGAATTCCCCGCCGTCGGTAAAACGGGTGGACGTGTTGGTGTATACGCAGGCCGCGTCCACCCGGCGGCAGAATTCTTCCGCAGCGCGGAGGTCGTTGGTGAGGATGGCTTCCGAGTGCCTGGTCCCGTAGCGGTTGATGTGGTTAATGGCTTCGTCCAGGGAATCCACGGTTTTAACGGCCAGAATGTAATCCAGAAATTCGGCGGGCCAGTCCTCTTCCACGGCGTCTTTCAGGACGAGGCCGGCAGGAAGGCCGCCGGAGGCGGAGACGGCGGCTTTGGAGGGGCCATCGCACCGGAGTTCCGCCTTACCGGCCAGATGTTCCGCGAGAAGGGGCATAAGGGCGGACAAGGCATCCCGACGGACAAGCAGGGTTTCCACGGCGTTACAAGCGCCGGGCTTTTGGAGTTTGGCGTTTGCTATGATCTCCACCGCCTGATCCATACGTACGCCGGGTTCCACATAGATGTGGCAGTTGCCTTCCCCGGTCTCGATCACCGGGATGCGGGCGTTATCCGCCACCCGGCGTATCAGGTCCCGCCCTCCGCGGGGGAGAACTACGTCAATCCTGCCCCTGGCGTTGAGGATCAGGTCTACCTCGTCCCGGCTTTCCGATCCGGTCAGGGCCACCGCTCCGGGTACGCCGCCCGCTTCGCCAAGGCCCCTGGTAATGGCCTCCGCCAGGGCGCGGTTCGATTCCCGCGCGGCCGAGGATCCCCGGAGCAGAATGGCGCACCCCGCTTTGTAGGCCAGGCTGAAGGCGTCGGCGGTGACGTTGGGCCGGGACTCGTAGATGATAGCCGCCACCCCCAGGGGCACGGTGATCTGCTCCACCAAAAGGCCGTTCGGCAGGGTCCAGCCCGCCTTCACCTTTCCTATGGGATCGTCCAGACGTATCACCGCGGCTATTCCTTCAATAATATCATCTATCCGCTTACCGGAGAGCAGCAGCCGGTCAACAAGGGCTTCCTTCATCCCGCCGGACCGGGCGCGTTCCACATCCGCGCTGTTGGCGGCAAGAATGGCGGCGCGATCCGCGTCGATGGCGGCCATAGCCCCCGCAAGGGCCGCGTCTTTTTTCTGCCGGTTATGCAGGGCCAGCTCAACGTGGGCTGCCCGAAGGGAATCAAATACGGCTTCCAGAGTATTCATGCTTCGCTCCTGAAAAAGGCTCGCTTAATTTATTCAATCATGATATTGTTTATAAGAAAGTATTTCAAGGAATCGGGAATTCATTCTTAATGGGGCCATTCCAAAACTTCAGTTTTGGAACGGCAGCCTGTAAAAATACAAAACGTTGAATTCCCTTCCGGGCAGGCCGAATCCACGGATCGCAGGATGAGGGACAGATCGATACAGGTAAAGAGCAAAACCGCCGCCTTTTATTATCCCCGCGCCTTGCCGGTTCTGCTGGTTTCGGTAGTTTTTTTTTCCTGCGCCGGGTCCCGGGGGATGGTACGGCGGAATACGTCGGACATCCTGAAGGACAAAACGGCTATTCCTCCGGCGATTGACCGGGTGGTGGAACTGGTCGGATCCGACAGCGAAAAAATCCGCAAGTATTTCGTCACCGATGAACAGGGACTGATCTCCGTCCGGGCGGACATTTGGGAAGGGGACGCCGAATTCGAGGTCCGGTACGATCTGGAAGGCCCGGAAGATTCCAAAAACCAGGCAGACAGAGAAAGCCTGCGGGTGGAGTTTTCCGTGGAAGATAAACAAACCGGGGAAACGCGGGAGGGTTCTTTCCTTTGGCCTCTGAGGGAAGACGCGGCCGGGCTCCTCCTGGCCTTCGACGACGATTTCCGGCCGGCCTGGGAGGAGCATTTTGACACGCTCGATGCATACGGCGCCAGGGTGACGTACTTTGTCCAGGGGGAACTGTCCGATTTTTGCTTCCGTGCCCTAAACCGGGGGCACGACATCGGCTACCATACCATACATCACCTGAACCTGCCCAAGGTAAGCGAGGAAGAATTTTACCAGGAGACCACTTCCGGCATCGGGGCTTTCAGGCACGCGGGCATACCGCTTAAAACATTCGCGTACCCCTTCGGCCTTTCGGAACCGTGGATGCGCGAGGCCCTGGCCGGGACCTTTGCCATACAGCGGGGCTTTGGGGCAACGTTCCGGGTGTATACCACGGAAGCTGTCCGGGAAGGCTATATCGTGGCGCGGTCCATAGATAATATCCTGTTTAAAGAAGAAGAAGCGTTCGAAGCCGTGATTACCGGTATGTTCAGGACCCTCAAGTTTATCGGAGGGGAGCGCGTACTGCCTGTCACGACCCACGATATTTCCGATACGGCTCAATGGGGCATCAAGCCCCGCCGGCTGGAATACCTCCTCGAGACCGCCAGATCCCTCAAACTGAAATTCTACCGTTATTCGGATTTTGTCCGGGACTTATAGGGAAAGAAGAATTAACCGCAACATCATAACAAGCGGATTACACTTATTTTTTGTACCCACGTTCCGTGTGAATCCGTGAAATTTAATGCCGGTGGATCGGAATCCTCAACTTGTTGACGGCGGCCCGCCGCGTCCTTCTAATGCCCTTGCTTCCGCAAGACTTCAAGATGGTTCCGCGCATTGGCGTTGTTGGGATCGATTTGCAGCGCCTTTTCCCAATCGGCACGGGCGCGGGCGTAATCCCGTTTGTTGTAGTAGGCAACGCCCCGGGTGTTGTACGCCAGGATATAATTGGGGTCGAGCCGCATCGCCTGTGTGCAGTCCTCTATGGCCCTGTCATAGTCCCCTTTGTTGTTGTAGGCTAAGCCCCGGTTATTGTACGCTTTGGTATAAGTGGGGTCGAGCCGCATCACCTGAGTGAAGTCCGCTATAGCCCTGTCAGAGTCATCTTTGTAGATGTAGGCAACGCCCCGGCTGTAGTACGCCGGAGCAAAATCGGGGTCGAGCCGCACCGCCTGAGTGAGGTCCTCTATGGCCCTGTCATAGTCCCCTTTATTATGGTAGGCAGTGCCCCGGCTGTAGTACGCCGGAGCAAAATTGGGGTCGATCCGTATCGCCTTGGTGTACTCCTCTATGGCCCTGTTGTAGTCCCCTTTGTTTTTGTAGTCGTTGCCCCGGTTGTAGTCGGAGTACGCCTCAGTATAATTACCGTCCTCAGCAAGACCGGGGTTAAGCCGTATTGCCTTGGTGTAGTCCTCCAGGGCCTTGTCATAGTCTCTTTTGGCACTGTAGGCGAAACCCCGCCTGTAGTACGCCAGAGCAAAATTGGAGTCGAGCCGTATCGCCTGTGTGTAGTCCGTTATGGCCCTGTCATAATCCCCTTTGTTCTTGTAGGCTAAGCCCCGGTCGTTGTACGCTTTGGCAAAATTGGAGTCGAGCCGTATCGCCTGAGTGAAATCCGCTATGGCCCTGTCATAGTCCCCTTTGTTATTGTAGGCTAAGCCCCGGTTATTGTACGCTTTGGTATAATTGGGGTCGATCCGTATCGCCTGTGTGTAGTCCGCTATGGCCCCGTCATAGTCATCTTTGTAGGTGTAGGCGGCGCCCCGGTCATTGTACGCCAGGGTATAATTGGGGTTAAGCCGTATCGCCTCGGTATACTCCGCTATGGCCCTGTCGTAGTTCCCTTGGTCGAAGTAGGCGCCGCCCTGATTATAACGGGCGGTTGCCTGATCCTGGGCAAAGACGGCAGATGCCGCAAGCACGGCGAAACATAAAAAAATAAAGACTTTTTTCATTTACCCTCCTTGAATCGGTCCCAAATTTTTTGTTTATTCGTGGCGAGGTTGTTGGTTGAAAAAAATTATACCAAACGGCGGAAAATTGTACAAGCGAAACACTTCGGCAGACGGCGGATCCCCGCGCCGCTTTCCGGGCCTGTCAATACGCTCTTGGAGGAAACTGAACGCCCCACACCGCCCACTGCGTCCGGCCCTTACCGGGGCGGTTCCGATCATGGCCCGTTCTGCCTGCGAACGAAGCGAAACATTATTTTCGTTGTGTATAGAGATAAAACACGATACTTAACGTACTCACAGTAAGGCAGCCAAAAAGCAGAGCTGGTACCTTGTAAAGGCTAAACGGAGAAATACGGTCCGCAGATTACGCGGATTGTCACAGATTATGGATACTTTTGATACGAAAAATCTGCGTTAATCTGTGTAATCTGCAACAGATTTAAGCGCCTCATATTGGGCAAGACGGATTTTTTCTTTGATTTCGGCGATAAAGCTTCGCTGGGTGCGGTTAAGGGGTATCATTTATGTAGTTATGGTTTGCTTCATAATTGATATACTATCTATTTCCTATATCAACCTTAACACCTAACAATTTTTCAGTGTCCGATTCATCGGTTAATATTAAAACAGTATTTCGAGTAATTATTTTACCATATTCTTCAGAGGAAAGTATCTTTAAAAGATTATTTAATTGATTCTGGTTTATTGTTGCAATGTATTGTTTCTTCGCTGTTGAAAAAATATCATTTAAAATTCTAAACATTACTGCTAATTGGCGTTCATCAATACCGTCAAATATTCTGCTGTCATGAAAATTAAATTTTATATTATGATTCTTGCCTTCAAATAAAATTGTAAGGTCATAGCAAAAAACCTTAACATTGCCTATTCCGTCTGAAGCGTCAGAATCTATTCTTGGATCGATTGTGAACGCCAATTGATTTTC
>JAIRSL010000128.1 GCA_031255475.1 Treponema sp. | reverse complement strand
TGCAGATTATTGAGGGTACTCCGGCTTATCTCCTGCGCCTGTTCGAGAATAATACGCGACGAAGATTGTTGAAATAACACGGCTTGTATTACCATGGCAAGCAGCGTACAACTGATGCAAGAAAGGAGAATTTTTGTACGCATACTTATCGCTTTCTTCATAGTAACCACTCTGCCTGTCATCTGTTTTATGCAAAGTATAAAACGCTTGTTTTCTTTATGCAAGGCCCCGTGTTGCCCCGTTTTGAGAAGGTAACCCACATCAAGGCAGAAGATACGGCAGCTGCTGTTCCCGAAGGTCACTATGGGGTTAACCATGAAAGATAAAAAAGCGATTACCATGCAGATCCGTTTCCGTCGCCGCAATTTTTGCCTCCAGGGAAGTGGCCCTTCAGGGTTTCATAGACAGCCTTTGCGTCGGGCACATCCTGTTTCGCCACGGTCTGTATATTGTGGTAAACCATAAGCATCGCGTGGTAGGCTTCGATCAGTAAACAGCGCAAAGTTCAACAGATAGGAGGTATGAATGAAAGACTATAATAGTCTATCCCATAGCGTATGGAACTGACTGCAAGTACCACATTGTATGGATACTGAAATATCGGAAGAAGAAGCTTTATGGGGAAGCAGCCCCGTATTTGGGGGAAATATTCCACGACTTGGCCGAACGGCGGGAAAGCAAAATAGTAAAGGGCCATGTACGCTCAGATATACTGATAGAAATACCACCGAAGTATGGGGTATCGGTCGTGATAGGATACATCAAGGGGAAAAACGCAATAGCGATAGTCCGGACGTATCTAGGGAAGGAGAAACCCGTCTTGCAAATTCCTTAAAGGTCATAGGGTATTCTTTCATGCCCTCTTACCGTATATCCAGCCCCTACCTTACTCAAGTGGATAGGTAGTTAAAAGAAGTTACCATTCCCTGACGTGGTATTTCCCCTCCGGTTTGGTGATGGAAAAGGTATCGCCCGAAGGCTCAATGACATAAAAGCCGTTTTTCAGGGCGTAGGTCTTTTCGCCGGCGTTGAACACCACCCCAGCCATTGCGCCCAGATACGCACGTTTGTCGTTGTGCAAATCCGCGTAGGCCCGCAGCTTTTCCATGCGCGTTACATGGTCGTTTATATCATCGACCGAGGGCTTGTTTTTTATTTCGACAATCATCACTTTATCGCCGTTTTCCAGAAAGGCGTCTACTTCCGTGAATATATCGTGTTCTTTGCTGGCAATCACGGTATCCCGGTGGGTTTTTTCAAATTCAAAACCCAGTTCCCTGAATTTCACGACCATGTTCGGCACGACCATATATTCGACCATTTCTCCGAAGCGGTTGGTAATTTCCCCGAACCGTTTATCGGTTTCCTTCATCTGCCGGTTGGTTTCTGCCATCCGCTGGTCGGCTTCTTCTCTTTGCCGGTCGGTTTTTTGCATAAATTCCTTGAGAAAACGGTCGGTCTCCTTCATAGCTTCTTTGAGCAAACGGTCATTTTCCTTCATTTGCTCGTTGGTGGCCTGGATCGCCGCCCAGACCTTCTCGAAAGTCAACCCGCTTTCCGGGGTTTGCGTTAGCGCTATGTTTCGACTCCTAATATTGAGTATACCGCTTTTCCCGGTTTTCGAGAAGTTGGCGCAGGTTTTTTTCATCCACGCAAACTCTGGCGGTCTCTGCCCATTCGTACGCCGCCAGCCCGTCCACAAGGCGTATCATGACGATATCCGGCGGCCGGTGTTCCGCATCGGGCCCAAGCCGTTTGTCTGTTATGCCGTTAAAGGGTTCCCACAGTTCCAACAGGGCGCCTATCCCGCCCGGCCGATGACGGCGGGTCCATTTCTTTTATCATCTGCTTAATTTCACTGATCGCGGCGCTTTTTCCAGACATATTCCCCATGGGAGCGTATTTCATTGTGCCGGTTTTTGGGGAATTTTTATGCGTTTATCCTGATCATGCGGTAATTCATATTGAAAAAAAAACGTTCCGGGTTCATAGTAGTATTATGCGTTTTTCCGGTTGTTTTGTTGCCATAAGCCTTCTGTTCGTAAGCCTTCTCTATACGGCGCATCCCGCGTTTCCCCAGGCCCCCGATACATCCCGGCCTAACCCCTCCCGGGGCGATGCTTTGCAGAACTACCGGGTCGGCAGGGATTTGGAGGCCCGGAACCGTATAGACGAAGCCCAGGTCTATTACAATGAGGCGGTTAGAATTTGTAACCTGGAACTTTCGGCTAATCCATCCAACATGGATTCCTACACGGTACTGACCTGGACCCTCCAGCGCCAAAAAAAATACGCCGAAGTCATCTCCTGGGGAGAACGGGGGCTTAGGGTCAACGCCAATGATTACCGTATTGTTGAAACCATGGGGGAGGCGTATTTTTACCTCGACAACTTTGCCGCATCCCTTCGGTTTATGCAACGGTACGTTAACTCCATGCCCCAGGGAGAACGGGCTTCGGTAGCGTATTTTTTCATCGGCGAAATATACCGGCTTCAACGGCGGTTCCGCCACGCCGATATCGCCTACACCACCGCCCTTCGCCTGGATCCCGGCTCGGCCCTCTGGTGGTACCGCCTCGGCACGGTCCGGGAGTCCGCAGGTGACGCCGCCCCCGCGGCCGAAGCGTATGAGCGGGCGCTCCGCATCAGTCCCGGCTACCGGGAAGCCGGCGAGGGTCTCGCGCGGGTCCGGGGATAGGGGACGCCGGGCGGGTTAAAGCCGTACCCTGCCCCTGAAGCTCCGCGCCAGGGTGAGCCGGTCCGTGTATTCCAGGTCCCCGCCTACGGGGAGGCCCGAAGCCAGGCGGGTTACTTCCGCGTCCGTATCCCTAAGGACCTTCCCGATGTAGAGCGCGGTGGTGTCCCCTTCTACGGTAGGATTTAAAGCGAGAATCACTTCCTTGACCCCTTCATGCCGGATGCGGCTTAAAAGCCGGCCTATGGTCAGCTTATCCGGCCCTACGCCTTCCAGAGGAGCTATAAGACCGCCCAGAACATGAAAGCGTCCCCGGAATTCCCTGGATTCTTCAATGACCCGTATGTCCTGAGGTCGTTCCACCACGCAGAGGATCGAGCCGTCCCGGCCCGGATCGGAGCAGACGGAACAGGGATCAACTTCGGTGTAGCTGCCGCAGCGGGAACAGCGCCTGATGGCGGAATGGAGGGCCGCGAGTTCCGCAGCCAGCATACGGCTGTACCCCGGATCGGCGTCCAATATATGGTAGGCCAAACGGCCGGCGCTTTTCTTGCCTATCCCCGGTAGTTTGGACAGAAGCTCCACCAGCCGGTCTATGGCGTCAAGCCCCCGGCCGCTCATGACGGCCCCATTCCGAATCCGGGGAAGCCGGGTATTCCTCCCGGCATACCCAGCCGCCCGGCCATGGCTCCCATTTCCCGGTTCACCGCTTCCTTTATTTTTTCCATGGCGCTGGTGAAGGCGGAAGCGATAAGGCCTTCCAGTAGTCCTATATCCTGAGGGTCCACGGCCTCCGTTGCGATACGGATGTTCAATATTTCCATTCTGCCGTTCATATCGATCTCAACCATGCCGCCCCCGGCGGAACCGGTTACGGAAATCGTTCCCAGTTTTTCCTGAAAGGTTCCCATCTGTTCCTGAATCTTCTGGGCGTTTTTCAAAACATCAAAAGGGTTGATATTCATCCGCATCTCCTTAGGATGGCTTAAAGCATGCCGCCTTAGCCGCCGGTTGCGCCGGAGTAATGTATCTCCACAATATCGCCGCCGAAAACCCGGCGCACCATCTCCGCTTCCGGGGGAACATCCGGGGCAACCGCGTTGCTTTCAGCGCCTCCGGTTTCGGCCGGAAGGCCCGGTTCTTCGGGAATACCGGCGTCCGCGAAAATCCCGCTTTCTTCGGAAACACCGCTTTCTAAAGGGAAAGGCGTTTCCCCGGAT
>JAIRSL010000124.1 GCA_031255475.1 Treponema sp. | reverse complement strand
CTTCCTCATCCTCGTCGTCTTCACAGCGCATCTGTTCACACTGGCTCTTTATCAAACGGTACATCGTTCCTCCGAAAAAATTTGAGTTTTGGAACACATTCATAATAGTAAAAAGGGGCCGGTGGGGCAATCCGGGGCAAGCACATTCACTTTCAAATTCTTGAAAAACAAGCAAAATTGAAGAATTTTAACCGCAACGCCGAATAAGCCGAAGAAGTTTTAAGAGAAAGAGAGAAGAAGATGAACGAACACCACGAACATTTTCTTCATTCATCCCTTCCTCTTCCGTCCGTATTGGTCTAAGGAACCAAAGGTTCCAGTTGTCCGTGGTCGATTCCTCTTGTCCTGTGGGGCAATCAGCCGTCCACCGGCCCGTCTCCTAGAACAAACCCCTGATCTTTCCGTCTTCGTCCACATCAATGTCCATAAAGGCGGGTTTTGAGGGAAGGCCCGGCATGGTGCTGATGTCTCCGCAGAGCGGGCAGACAAAACCGGCCCCCGCCGCCAGCCGGATTTCCCGGACAGGAAGCCGCCAGCCTTTCGGGGCGCCTTTCAGGGAGGGATCGTGGGAGAGACTGTACTGGGTTTTCGCCATGCAGACGGGAAGCTTTCCATAACCCTGTTCCTCAAGCCTGCCCAGGGCTTCCCGGACTCCCTCATGGTAATCCACTCCGTCCGCGCCGTAGACTTCCTTCGCTATGGTTTCTATCTTCCCGGAAAGGGACATTTCGTCAGGATAGAGGAGTGAAAAATTCGAGGCGGCGGAAGCGTTGCAGGCCGCGTCAACCGCGCGGGCCAGATCCGCGGCCCCTTCCCCCCCGTGTTCCCAGTGACGGCTTACAACCGCGTCCAGAGCGCCGGCCTTGAGCGCCTCTTCCCGTATCAGATCCCATTCCGCCTGGGTGTCGGTGGGAAATACGCTGATCGACACCACCACCGGCATACCGAAACGCCGGGCAATACCGATGTGGGCGCGGAGGTTGGAGATGCCCGCCCTGAGAAGTTCCAGATTTTCCTCCCGGTACACCCGGGGCAGCGGCTTTCCCGGTACCACAGCCGGAAACTCACTCCCGGCGGAGAAACCGTGGGACTTGAGGGCCCTCACCGTCGCCACCATGACCACCGCGTCGGGGCGCATGCCGGAAAGCCGGCATTTGATGTCAAAGAATTTCTCCATTCCCATGTCGCTGCCGAAACCGCCCTCGGTAACCAGGTAATCGCTGTACCGGCAGGCGATGAGATCCGCCGCCACGGAAGAGTTGCCATGGGCGATATTGGCAAAGGGGCCTGCGTGAACAAAGGCCCCCTGCCCCTCCAGCGTCTGGAGGAGATTGGGTTTCAGCGCGTCTTTCAGCAGGGCGGCCATGGCCCCGGCAACGCCGAAATCCTCCGCGCACAGGGGTTTGCCGGATCTGTCCCAGGCCAGTACCATCCGCCCGAGCCGCCGCCTAAGATCCGCAAGATCCCGCGCCAGGGCGAGAACCGCCATCACCTCGCTGGCAACCGCTATGTCGAAGCGGGACTGCCTGAAGGGGCCGTCCGCCCTGTCCCCCATGCCGGTAACCACATGCCGCAGGGCCCTGTCGTTCATGTCCAGCACCCGGCCTATGCTCACCCGGTACGGATCCGGCTCTATTTTTTTAAGACCCAGTTTTTCAAAGTATGAAGCGGCCCAGCGATCCTCATGGTAGATCCGGGCATCCACCGCGGCGGCGGCAAGGTTGTGGGCCGCCGAAACCGCGTGAATGTCCCCGGTAAGGTGGAGATTGAAGTCCTCCATGGGCAGCACCTGACTGTAGCCTCCGCCCGCCGCGCCTCCCTTGATACCGAAGGTGGGCCCCATCGAAGGCTGCCGCAGAGCCGCCACAGCCGCCTTCCCGATATGGCCCAGGCCCTGTACCAGTCCTACCGTGGTCGTGGTCTTCCCCTCGCCCAGAGGCGTAGGACTGATCGCGGTAACATTGACATACTTCGCCCTTGGGGGAGGAAGAGAGGGATCTTTCAGGAGCCTGTAATCGATCTTGGCCTTGTACTTTCCGTAATTTTCGATCCATGTTTCGGGAATCCCCATCTTCGCGGCAATGGCGGATACAGGCTCCATCTCCGCGGCCTGGGCTATTTCAATGTCCGGCGGTACGGGGCTCTTTCTGACAACACTCATTTTTTACTCCCGGGGCTGTTCCAAAGCTTTTTTGGACAGCTTTTTAAATTTATGGAAAAACCGCCTTAGACCGGTTTTTCAGGCTCTCCTCACCCGCAGTATATTCTGTCCACCCTTTTATTGATATTACAGGTAATTTCGTAGGATATGGTGCCGGTTCGCTCCGCCAGTACATCGGCGCCAAGGCCCGGAGAAGGCCCGCCGAACACGGAAACCTCTTCCCAGCGTTTAACCCGCGAGCCGGGCCCGAGGTCTACCATGCACTGATCCATGCAGATCCGGCCCACGATGGGACGGGCCTCCCCCCGGACTACCACATGGGCCCGGCCGCCCAGGGAGCGGGGGAAACCGTCGGCATACCCGACAGGAATAATGCCAATCGCGGTATCACGATCCGCCGTCCATGTCCTTCCGTAGGAAACGCTTTCACCCTTCTTCACTTCCCTGATAAACACGATATTGCTGACAAGCTCCATGACAGGCCCGACAGAGACGGCGCGGGTATT
>JAIRSL010000047.1 GCA_031255475.1 Treponema sp. | reverse complement strand
CTCGCAGGTTTCCCCGCAGGCCCTACCCAAAAAATCTACCATTTGGGAAGCAATGTCCATAATATCCATGATAATTTATTATAATATAAGAAATTATCATTGTACAGCGCGCAGTATAGTGTCGATAATAATTTACCATCATGAATTCAATAATATCCAATAAGAAATTATTATAATTCATCTGCTCTGCCCCTGTAAGGATTTATTATTGGAAATGATAAGGAATTATCATTAAATGATGGGTAAAAAGCCGGGGGCGCGCTCCTTCCAAAGACAGAATTGTGGATTCTTCCCGGTGTTGCGGTTTTTGCATTACCGGATATAATCGATTGAAGGAGTGTTCAATGAAATATGATTTTACCTCACGGGTGAACAGAACGGGAACCGGTTCTGCAAAATGGGAGGCCATGTACGGAAAAAGGGCGGATGTATCGCCGGGGGTCGTTCCCCTCTCGGTAGCGGATATGGAGTTTCCTGTTCAGCCTGAAATCTCCCTGGGCATCAGGGACTTTCTGGATCGTTCGGTCTTGGGATACGCAGCCCCGACGCCGGCATATTTACATGCGGTTACCGGCTGGATGAAGCGGCGGCGTGGCTGGGAAGTCAGGGATGAATGGATTATCCATACCCCCGGAGTGGTATCCGCCCTGTACGCCGGAGTAAGCGCCTTTACCGAAAGCGGCGACGGGGTCATCATCATGCCGCCGGTCTACTATCCTTTTTCCATGGCGATTGCCGAAAACAACCGGGAAGCGGTAAGGGTCCCCCTGATTCAGGACGGGATGTCCTATACCATTGATTATACGGCCCTTGAGGAAGCCGCCCGGAACCCCCGGAACAGGCTGCTCATTTTTTGCAGCCCCCATAACCCTGTCGGGCGGGTTTGGACGAGGGAAGAACTCCTGCGGGTGGCGGAGATATGCCTGCGCAACAATGTTTTAGTAATTTCCGATGAAATACATTTCGACCTCCTTCTTCCCGGAGTAACCCACACGGTCTATGCCGCCCTCTCGGAAGAGGCCGCTCAAAACTGCGTTGTGTGTACGGCGCCCAGCAAGACCTTTAACCTGGCGGGTATGCAAATATCAAACATCATCGTTCCCAATAAGGAGATACGGGAAAAACTGAAGGCACAGGTATTCAAAAGCGCTTTCCACAATCCCGGCGTCCTGGGGCTTAAAACCTGCGAGATCGCCTATACCCAATGCGAAGGATGGCTTGACGAACTCCTCGGGGTTATCGCCGCGAATTACCGGCTCCTCGCGGATTTTATGGCGAAAAACCTTCCCATGATCACGGTCTTTCCCCTGGAAGGGACGTATCTGGCATGGATGGATTTCCGCGCACTGGGGCTGGATTACAAGGCCCTTGAGGAATTCATGATCCGGGACGCGGAGATGTTTTTGGATGAAGGCGTCATGTTCGGGACCGAAGGCCGGGGATTTGAACGGATCAACATCGCCTGCCCTGCCGCCGTGCTGGAAGAGGCGCTGGAACGCCTGCTCAAAGCGCTTAAACGCCGGAACCTGGTCTAGTACTTTGTAAACACTAAATGACTACAATACATTCCAACAAAGTCCGCAGATTACGCAGATTTTTCGTATCAAAAGTATTCATAATCTGTGACAATCCGCGTAATCTGCGGACCGTATTTCTGCTGTTTAGTCTTTACAAGGTACTAATTCCTCCGGGTTGTGGTGCGTACAGCCACGCCCCGCCCGCCAGGGAAGCGGCGGCGGAGGCAAGGTCCGCCGGGTCAAGAAAGCGGCGGGCGTTTTCCGGAGCGGACGCGGCGGCTATAAGAAGGCCCGCGGCGGCGGCGGCACAGGCGTACCCGTCGAATATGCCGGCCCTGGCGGTGCGGGCCGCCAGGGCCGCGCAAAAGCCCGCCAGAAGATCCCCGCTGCCGCCCGAAGCCAGGACGGGGATCATTCCGTCCAGGACGCCCAGCCGTCCGTCGGCGGCGGCAATGTAGAGTACGTGGCTCTTAAAAAGGATGGTTCCCCGAATTTGACAAGCGGTTTCCCTGAGCGCGGGGACGGGATCGGCCAGAAGCCGCTCTTTGGGGATGCCGGTAAAGGCGGCAAATTCTCCGGGATGGGGGGTCAGGACGGCTCTGCCGCCAAACACCCGGCCCCGGGCCAGGGCAATGGCGTCGGCGTCCAGGATGAGGGGGGTCCCCTCCCCTTCCCGCTCCAGGGCCTTTTCCAGAAGCCCTTCCCGGTCCGCTCCCCTGCCCCATCCGGGGCCCAGGAGTATCGCGTCGGGTTTGAACCGCTCAGGATCGTCCGCCGGGCTTCCGTTTACAACGGTCATGACGCCCCCGGCATCGCGGGCTAGGATGGGGTAGATATTCCCGTCCACAAGAAGGCGGACGATCCCCGCGCCGGCGGCCTGGGCGCCTTTGGCGGCGATCAGGGCGGCCCCGGCGCTGCCGGAAGAGCCGGCCCGGATCTCGGCGACTCCCCGTTCGTATTTATGGGCATCCGGGCGGACCGGGGGAATCCGTCCCCGGGCGCTTTCCCAGCGGAGACGTTCCGCCCCTTCAAAGCGGTCTATCAGGGCGGCGGGAAAGACGCCTCCCACGGGCAGGATGGTCCCGACAAAACGCCGGGCAACGGGCTTGTAGAGGGCGAGTTTCATGGGTTCAATCCCAAGGGTTGCGTTGGCTTCCAGGATGGGCATATCCGGCGTCCATGCGCCGGAATTCCCCGAAGGAATGTCTATGGCAAGAACAAAGGGGGGACGCCCGGCGGCGTTCCGCGCCGCGTTGACGGACAAAACCATGCCGAGGGCAGCGTCCCGCAGGGGACCGCGAAGGCCCGTGCCGGCGATTCCGTCTATGATGATGTCCGCCCGGCGCAGGAGGTCCGCCGATCCGTCCGTATTGTCCCATACCTGAACCGGAACCCCCATAGCCGCCAGAGCGCGGAGGGCCTCGGACCGGGGATTCCGCTCGTTCCCGTCGGGAAAGCGGTTTATCAGGACCCTGGAAGCCCCGACCGAAGCCGCGCCTTCCAGGATGAGGGCGCGGAGCATGACCATGGCGTCGGCGGCGTTGTTGCCGGAACCGGCTGCCGCCGTTATGACGGGGGGGTTGGGGCCGGTAAAAAACGCGGGGAAAGACCCGGTAAAGATCCGGGCGCAAGCGCGGCCCGCGGCCTCTACCAGGGCAAAAGGATCAAGGCCCCAGGAAGCGGAGGCTTCGGCGTCCAGGGCCCGGGCGGTTTCGGCGGAAATCAACAACCCCGTGAAGGGCGGGGTACAAAACTCTTCGCTATGAATCAATTTCATCATATATTCCTTGCGTACCGGCGGGTGGCCGCTTCCCTTCTTTAAGGCGCAAGCTCCCCGACCAGGCGGTCGGTACGCCACCAAACTATCTTTGCCTCCCAGTCGGTTGCCAAAAGGCCCGAAAGTATGCCGTCTTCGGACAGGTTGAAGGCGTTGAACCGGAGTTCCTCATCGTCAACCCGGATAAAACCCCGGCGCTGTTCACGGGAATCGGCGGACAGGATGAGTATGGAGTAGCCCCCCTCTACGGGAAAGGAGAGAAAAACCCGGTTGTTTTTTATGACCCCCAGCATGGAGTAAAGAAGATTTTCGGTTACCTGGCGGTTGTTGACAACGGCGGTATACTCGAAAAAGGGAACTTCTATGGCCCCGGTATATGAGCCGTCTTCCACATTCATAATCCAGATGACCGAGCCGTCCCCTTCGTTTCCGGAACGGGTATTGGTGGATTCATCGTAGGTATTCCGGTAGTAATCCACCTTGATAAAAAGCCGCCTGGCATCCGGCGCGGCGGCAATGGCGTCCACCGATGGGAATACCTCGGACCGGTCGCCGGGTATGGGTACGGCCTTGTCCGACAGGGGTATCCGGTAGAGCGGCGCTCCTTCGCCGTCGAACCAATAGATGCTCCATCCCTGGGGCAGGCGGCATACCACGGCAAGTTCGTCTCCGGCGGCGGCGAAGATGCCGCTGATCCGGGGAAAGGGAGTTCCCCCCGGCCCTTCCTGGCCAAGGTATTCCACGAACCTGCCGTCGGCATCGAAATGGAGGATCATGCTGTCCAGGAGGGCTTTGTTTTCCCGGTCAAACCCGTGGCGTTCGTAGGGCAGCCGGTCTTCGGCGTAGATATGCTTTCGGGAATCTACCGCTATTGCGCCGGGGCTGAGGAGGGGATAGGTCAGGGCCCAGCGGGTCACCACCCCGTCATGGTTGCCCAAAGGCCGCAGGGAAAGGGGCGGCGGGTTCGTTTCTTCATTATAAATCATGAATAACAGGTCCCCGAAAGAGGTATACCGGACGATCTTCCCGCCGTTTCCGTTGGAGATATAGAACAGGCCGTCCCGCATGGCCAGGGATGTTTTCTGTACGCTGCGGCTGCCTTCAAGGTTGAAAAGGTCGATCTGATCTTCCATGCGTCCTATGTCGAGGCTGAACAGGTCCTCCCGTGTGACCGAAAGAACCTGTTCCTTATGGCAGCCGCAAAAAACAAGCGCGGCGGAAACAAGCGCGGCGGGTAAAAACTTCATACTACGACATTAAGACGGCGCCGGTAGGCTTGTCAATTGAGGATAATACACGGTACAGTCGTATTATGTTTGAAAAGTTTATCAAAGCCCTGTTTGGTTCTCAGCACGAACGGGATCTTAAGGCGCTTTTACCTATATTGCACCGTGTCAACGAAAAAGAAGCCTGGGCCGCTTCCCTGTCTGCCGAAGAATTCCCCCTGATGACCGGCCGTTTTAAGGAACGGTACGCCGGGGGAGAAAGCCTGGACGCCATGCTGCCGGAGGCTTTTGCCCTGGCCCGTGAAGCCGCCCGGCGTAACCTGGGGGAACGGCCCTACGACGTGCAGGTCCTGGGGTCCATCGTGCTCCACCAGGGGAAGATCGTGGAGATGAAAACCGGGGAAGGCAAGACCCTTATGAGCGTTGCCGCTACCTACCTGAACGCCCTTTCCGGCAGGGGAGTCCACGTGGTCACGGTGAACGACTACCTTGCGGGCCGTGACGCCGACTGGATGCGCCCTGTTTTCAGTTACCTGGGCCTTACGGTGGGGACCATCCTTTCGGACATGGACAACGAAAGGCGGAAACAGAACTACGCCTGCGACATTACCTACGGGACCAACAACGAGTTCGGTTTCGATTATCTGCGGGACAACATGCGCTGGGACATAGACGGCCGGGTGCAGCGGGGCCATGTTTTCTGCGTGGTGGACGAAATAGACTCCATCCTTATAGACGAAGCCCGTACCCCCCTCATCATTTCCGGGGCTGCCGAGGACGATACCTACAAGTACGCCGAGGTTGACAAACTTTTGGGAACCCTGGAAGAAGTCAAAAAGAAGGAAGACGGGGACTATCCCGACGAGGCTCAGGGCGAAGAAGTCATCGGCGATTACAAGCTCAACGAGAAGAACAAGGGCATATCCTTTACCAACGCGGGGCTTGCCAAGATAGAGGGGCTCCTCCAAAAACGGAACCTTATCAAAGGGGCCATTGTGGACGAGGAAAATTTTGAATACCTTCATTATTTTACCCAGGCCCTGCGCGCCCACAAGCTGTTTCACCTGGACGTGGATTACGTGGTGCAGGACGGCATGGTTCAGATCGTGGATGAATTTACCGGCCGTATTCTTTATGGCAGGCGGTATTCCGACGGGCTTCATCAGGCTATAGAAGCCAAGGAACGGATCAAGATTGCCCAGCGGAACCGGACCCTGGCGACCATCACCTTTCAGAACTACTTCCGGCTTTACGAAAAAATCTCCGGCATGACCGGAACCGCCGATACCGAAGCGGTGGAATTCAGCAAAATCTACAGCCTGGAGGTGGTGGTGATTCCCACAAACCTGCCGGTTGTCCGCAATGACGAAGACGATGTGGTGTACCTCAACGAAAAGGACAAATTCAACGCCTTATGCGATGAAATCGCCGGGGCGTATAAACGGGGCCAACCCCTTTTGGTGGGTACGGTGTCCATCGAAAAGTCGGAGATCGTCTCCAGCCTCCTCACCCGCCGGGGGATACGCCATGAGGTGCTCAACGCCAAGAACCACGCGCGGGAAGCGACTATCATTGCCGAGGCCGGCGCCAAGGGCGCGGTGACCATAGCAACCAACATGGCCGGCCGGGGAACGGACATAAAACTTGGGGGCAGCCCGGAACACCGGGCCCGCAAGAGGGCGGGGACCGACGCGCCGCCTGAACAGTATGCCAATTGCTTTAAGGAAGAGTACGAAAAGTGGCGGGCCGATTACGAGGAGGTAAAATCTCTGGGGGGCCTTTACGTCATAGGTACGGAACGCCACGAAAGCCGCCGTATCGACAATCAGCTTAGGGGACGGGGCGGCCGGCAGGGCGATCCGGGACGGTCCAAATTCTTCATCTCCATGGACGACGACCTGATGCGCCTTTTCGGGGGCGACAACATTAAGGGGCTTATGTCCCGGATCGGCATGGAGGCGGGGGAACCCATCTATCATCCATGGTTAAACAGGAGCATAGAAAAAGCCCAAAAAAAGGTGGAAGAACGGAATTTCGAGATCCGCAAACACCTTTTGGAATACGACGATGTGCTTAACCAGCAACGGAAATTCATCTATGAACAGCGGGACGCCATTCTGCGGGATGCCGCTCTTAAAGAGCGGGTAAACGAGGCTTCCGCCGAAATGCTCCGGGGGGCTATGGACACCTACCGGAATACCCAGCGCCGGGATCAGGACGCGGCCGTCCTGGAACTGGCCGCGTACCTCAAGACCCAGTTCGGGTATGTACTGAACCATGAGGGGGAACCTAAAGAAGCCCTGGCCGCGGAAAAACTGGAGGAACGGATTCTCCGTGACCTGGAAGAAGACATCGGCGGCAAAGAAGCCCTGGTTGGGGAAGCCAACCTCAATTCCTTTATCAGAATGCAGTACCTCCAGTCCATAGACCGCAAGTGGCTTGATCACCTGGAGAACATGGAAGGGCTGCGGGAGGCGGTGTACCTGCGGGGATACGCCCAGAAAAACCCCCTGACGGAATACAAAATCGAGGGGTTTCAGATCTTCGACACCATGATAGACACCATACGGTCGGAAATCGCTTCGCGTGTCCATCTGGTGAGGATACAGGCGGCGGGCGACCGGGAGACACGGGTCAGGCCCTCCGCCTCGGTTCAATCGGCAAGCCACGGTTCTTTGGGGGCCTTTGCGAGCGGCTCCGTTTCGGCGGGGGGCGGCGGACGCGGGAATCCGGGGCCGGCGGCTCAGGCCCAGGGCGGGGCGGTTACCGTGGTCAGGGCCTATCCCAAGGTAGGACGGAACGATCCCTGTCCGTGCGGCTCAGGGAAGAAGTACAAGTTCTGTCACGGGCGGTAGCCGCAAGATAAAAAGCCGCGTTGCTGAAAACAGGCCCTTCCACCCCGGCTCTTAGCGTTTGGCCCAGAGGCGGCGGCTAAGCGCGGTTCCCAGCAATTGTACCCCTTCCACCAGGAGCAGGATGATGACCACCGCTCCAAGGGTTATGTCCATACGAAACCGGTAGTACCCGTAGTTTATCGCCAGGGTTCCCAGGCCGCCGCCGCCTATGGCCCCCGCCATGGCGGAATACCCGATGAGGTTGATGATCGTCAGGGCCAGGGCCGACACCAGGGAAGGCAGGGCTTCGGGAATCAGCACCTTACGGATGATCTGAAACGTAGTGGACCCCATGGCCTTGGCCGCGGTGATCACCCCGGCGTCCACTTCCTGAAGGGCGGATTCCGTGACGCGGGCAACGAAGGGAGCCGCCGCGATGGACAGGGGGATGATGGCCGCCGTAGGGCCTATGCTGGTCCCGACGATAAGCCGGGACAAGGGGATAAGCAATACCATCAGGATAATGAACGGCAGGGACCGGAAAAGGTTCACGATCCGGGACAGGACCGTGTACGCCAGCCGCCGGGGGGTCAAACCTGCCGGTGACGCGCAGTACAGGTAGGTCCCCAGAGGAAAGCCCAGGATACAGGCGAACAGGGTGGCCGCCAATGTCATGTAAATGGTTTCCAGGGTCGGCTGGGGAAGCAGCCTGAGAATTTCCAGTATACGGCTAGGCATAGACCAACTCCTTTGCGGCGGCGGTCTTGGGGTCTCCGAATACTTCGTCAACCGTGCCCCGCTCCACGATTTGCCCTTCATCAAGAACCGCTACTTCCTCGCAGACCGCCCGGATGACTTCCATCTGATGGGTGATGAGCGCCACGGTGAGCCCCAGCCGGCTGTGGAGTTCCCTAATCAGGGTGAGGATGGAACGGGTAGTTTGGGGGTCCAGGGCGCTCGTGGCCTCATCGCAGAAAAGCACCTCAGGATAGACGGCCAGGGCGCGGGCTATGGCGACGCGCTGCTTCTGACCGCCGGAAAGCTCCTTGAGCCGCGCCTTCCGCTTGTCCGTGATGCCCGTCATTTCCAAAAGCTCGTCAACCCGCTCGTGAATCTGCCGCTTGTGGAAACCCGCGATTTCCAGGGGATAACTGATGTTCCCCGCAACATTCCGGGAACCCAGCAGATTGAAATTCTGAAAAATCATTCCCATCTTCCTCCGCCGCATCAGAACTTCCCTGCCCCGGAGGGTATCTACCCGTTCGTTCTTATAGTAAATTTCCCCCCCGTCGGGCGGTTCCAACAGACTCATGATACGCAGCAGGGTCGATTTTCCGGCCCCGCTTTTACCGATAATTCCGTAGACGCTGCCAGCGGAGATGCTGATATTCACGTCCTTTAAAGCGTCTACGGCTGCGTACCGCTTCGATATTCCCTTTAGGGTTATCATCTCCGGCCTCCGGTTAACCTGTAATTTCTATCGGAATACATGCTATTGTTCCTGCCTTTATAGTTGCGTTCACATAACCACCTGGGAGAAAGGTGGCACGCGTTCCAGCACCCCGGCAACGCACCGGTGATCCGGCGCTAAAAGTCCCGGATCGGCTTCCAGCATGGCAAAGGCATCGGCCCGTGCCCGGGCAAGTTCCCCGGCGTCCCGGACCGGATCGGCTATCCCCAGGGCCAGGTATCCCGATTGCTCTATGCCGGTGATCTGGCCGGGTCCCCGGAGTTTCAGGTCCTCTTCGGCGATGACAAAGCCGTCCGAGTTTTCCAGCATCACCCTGAGCCGGGTCTTCCCGGTTTCGGTGAGCCCGTCCCCGTCCGGCCCCTCATCGGAATAGACCAGGAAACAGTAGGATTGTTCGGCGCCCCGGCCTACCCGGCCCCTAAGCTGGTGCAGGGCGGAAAGGCCGAACCGTTCGGCGTGTTCTATCACCATACAGGAAGCGTTGGGCACGTCCACCCCCACTTCCACCACGCTGGTCGCCACCAGGGCCTTCACCTCCCCCCGGCGGAAGGCTTCCATAGTCTTGCGCTTTTCCTCTTCGTCCAGCCGGGAATGGACCAAAGCCGTCTTGTATTGGGGAAAAACCGTTGTGGCCAGCCGTTCCGCCATTGATTCCGCGTCTTTAAGGTCCCCGCTGTCCGCCGCCTCTATGAGAGGATACACAAAGTACGCCTGCCTTCCGGCGGCCAGTTCCCGGCCCACAAAGTCGTAGACCTTTCCCTCGTTGGATTCCCGCGCCAGATGGGTCTTGACGGGCTTGCGCCCCGGCGGAAGACCGCGGATCACCGACACGTCCAGGTCCCCGAATACCGTTAAGGCCAGGGTTCTGGGTATGGGCGTAGCGCTCATCATAAGGAGATCCGGCATTCCCGGCGACACAAGCGAGGAATGTCCCTTCTCCATGATGGCCTGCCGCTGGGTTACCCCGAACCGGTGCTGCTCATCCACCACCACGAGTTTCAAACTCCTGTATACCACATCCCGCGAAAAAAGTGCATGGGTTCCGACCACCATGTCCACGTCCCCGGCAGCCAGGCTTTTGAGCAGCGGCGTCCTTCCCGCAGCCTTGATATTCCCCGTAAGAAAGGCGATGCGGACTCCCAGCGGCTCCAGAAGCGCCGCCGCGTTCTCGGCGTGCTGCCGGGCAAGGAGTTCCGTGGGGGCCATGAGCGCCGCCTGCCCTCCGGCTTCAATGGCTCTAAGGGCCGCCAGAAACGAGACCAGGGTTTTCCCCGATCCCACGTCCCCCTGAAGGAGCCGCGCCATGGGAAAAGGCCCGTCCATATCCCGGTTGATCTCCGCGGCGGCCTCCTCCTGGCCGGGGGTAAGCGTAAACGGCAGCCGCTCCAGAAGACGCCGCTGGAGGGGGGCCGGCGTCCCGGAAGCGCGGGTCGGAGAAGCCGCAGCGTCCGAATTTCCGGCAGGGCGGCGTTCCATGGCCCGCCGCCCTACCAGTACTTCCAGGTAAAAAAGTTCTTCGTATATAAGGGTCTTCCGGGCCAGGTCAAGTTCTTCCATGGAGGCGGGAAAATGTATGGCCCGTAATGCCCTGGCTTTGGGGAGAAGCCCGTCGCGGCGGATGATTGCCGCCGGAAGCTCGTCTTCCAGGGGCGCGGCGTACTGGGACAGGGCCGTCCTGATGAGTTTCCTGAGCAGCCCCTGAGTGAGTCCCGCGCTTAAAGGGTAAACCGGAAGGATGCGCCCAAAACCACGGCTTGATTCGGCAACGGTTTCCGGCAACGTCTCCGCGGCGCCGGCATTCTCAAGAGGTTCCACCTCGAACATGGTGGACTGGATTTCGCCGTATTTATAGAAGAAACGGCCCCAAAGCCTGAATTGTTTGCCCACGGTAAGCTGTTTTTCCAGGAAGGGACGGTTGAAACAGACCAGAACCGCCCGGGCGCTGGCGTCTTCGACATACACCTTAAGGGTCTTCATCCTGCCGAAGCCGAACCAGTCATGGGCCAGGACCCGGACCACCGTACAAACCGAGGGATGCCGCCGGAAATCCGCCAGGGGCACGGTAACGCTCCGGTCTTCCCAGTCACGGGGATAACGGCAGAGAAGGCCCCCCACGCTGGTAATGCCGGCGCGGGCAAGAGCCCGGATCGTTGCGGGGCCGGCGCCTTTGATGTGGTCCGGCGATGCGGTCAGTTCCCGGAGAAACACGGCGGCTGCCCGGCGGCGTTACAGAGAAGAACGGCTCAGAACCCCGATCAGCAGACGTACCAGGAACCCGAGCCCCAGGCGCAGACCCAGGAGAACTGCAATGGCAACGATAAGCCCGGCCAGGTAATTCACCAAACGGGAACGGAAGATGATCCGGTTGATCCGGAACAACACCGGCCGGGACAGGTTATCGATGATCCCCCAGAAAGAACGGTACACATCCCGGTTGGTAAGATAGGCGATAAGCCTGAGTACCAGGATGATGATGAAAAAGCCGATGAGAAAGGACGCCGCGGACCAGACGGCGGAAACCAGCATGGCCAGCATTATCCCCAGGGAGATACGGCCGTACCGCCCCAGAGTCCCGAACACGTTGTTTGCCACGGACAGGACCGCCAGGGCAAGGATGGGGGAAAGGTCCAGCATACCAAATTGCAGGGGGAAACGGCGAAACCAGTCAAGATAGGGATCGGTGATCCGGCACAAGAGTTCCACAGGCCGTCCATAACCGGCCCCGCTGAACCATGTCAGCATGATTCTGGCGAAGATAAGGAGCATATAAAGGCTGGTAAGGCCGCCAAGAACATTCATGAAGACTTGCATGTGGTTACTGTAACACGTTTTCAGAGAGAAGTCGAGTACGGCGACATTCAGGACCAGGCGGATCCTCACTTTGGTTCCTTGTCCGTGGTTTTTCCCTTTTTCCATTTTCTATGCGATTATCCTGCCTCCGGGCAGCGGAATCTGGCATAAAAGGCGGTTATTGTGGTAAGCTCCTTTTGACCGGAAGTGCGGAAGCGCGTACCGGTTTTCAAAAGGAGCTTAACCATGAATATCGGCGTTGTCTTTCTTGTAGTGTTTCTTGTGGTGATGACCGGAATCGGCGTCTGGGGTATGCGGAAAACAAAAACCCTGGGCGATTTTTTCCTGGGCGGCCGGACCCTGGGGCCGTGGATTTCCGCAGTCGCTTACGGGACATCCTATTTTTCGGCGGTGATCTTCATCGGCTTCGCGGGTACCCAGGGATGGCAGTTCGGCCTTAACGTCTTGTGGATAGCCCTGGGGAATGCCGTCATCGGCGCCGGGGCCGCGTGGCTCGTCCTGGCCCGCAGGACCCGGCGCATGACCCAGAACCTGGACTCCATGACCATGCCGGAATTCCTTCAGGAGCGCTACGGGGCAAAACACTTAAAGCCCGTGGCGGCGTCCCTTATCTTCTTCTTTTTACTCCCCTATTCGGCGTCGGTCTTTAAGGGGCTGGGACACCTTTTTGAGGCGGTGTTCCATATCCCCTACGACATAGCCCTGCTCATTATGATCGCTTTTACCGGGGTCTACCTTATCCTTGGCGGTTACTTCGCCATAGCCGTCACCGACTTTATTCAGGGGATCATCATGTTCTTCGGCGCGGCGGTCATGGTCCTGGTGCTCACCGCCCCGAAAGGCGGCGTCTTCGAAATCCTGAGGCAGATAGCGGAAAACTACCAAATCAACGTTCCCCCCGAAGTGCGGCCTTCCGCGCTTACGGTGTTCTCCCTGGTGTTTATGACCAGCTTCGGGACGTGGGGCCTGCCCCAGATGACGCAGAAGTTTTACGCCATAAAAAACGAAACGGTTATCCCCAAGGCGGCCGTCGTTACCACCGTCTTCGCCCTGATGATAGGTTTTTCCGCCTACTATACCGGCGCGTCCTCCCACGCTTTCTTCGATCTTAATACCGTACCGAAAAACGCCGCCGGGGTGATTCAATACGATCTTATCGTGCCGGCTCTTTTGACGAATAATCTGCCCCAGGTTCTTCTGGCGCTGATCCTCCTCCTTATCCTTTCGGCTTCCATGTCCACCCTGTCCTCCCTGGTGCTGGTTTCCTCATCGGCGGTGGCCATAGACCTTTACCCTTCCCGGCAGGAAGCCAAATCCGGCAAGGACCGGTCGGTGGCGATGATGCGCTTTCTTTCGCTGATCTTCATCATCATCTCTTACTTTATTTCCCGCTTCCAAATCGGCATCATCGTGTACCTTATGTCCCTTTCCTGGGGCGTCATCTCCGGCTCTTTTGCCGCGCCCTACATTCTGGGCCTCTATTCCAGGCGGATAACCAAGGCCGGGGCTTACACGGGGCTCTTTACCGGCACGGCGGTGATGATCGCCCTCTTCTTCGCCCTGGGTTCAAGCCGTTCCCCCCTGGCGGCAAGCATTGCCATTATCGTTCCATTCGTCACCGTACCGGTAGTGTCGTTCTTTACAAAACCGCCGGCCGCAGAACGTCTGGACAAGGCTTTTGAAGGGGTATAATCGGGGCGGTTTTTTAGCGAAGGTTCCGCAGCAAGGCCCGCAGTTCCGGGTTGGCCGGAATTTCGGCGTCCACGGCCGGGCCGTTCGTTTGTTTCTGTAAGATAACCTCGTCCCCCGCCTCTATGCGGTCGAAAAAGCCGGAACGGCTTAACGTACCCAGGCTCACTTCCTCGTCCACCCGGTCGATAAAAAGGGTTCCCGCCACGTCCTCCGGGGTATAGGAGAGGCCCGTGCCTTCGTTGAGGATAACGGCGCGGCCTTTTTTCACCACATCGTAGACTTGTCCGGCCTCAACGCCGTCGGCGCGGCCTTTGTCCAGCAGGGCCTGGGAAGCACGGCGGCGCAGGAGCTTGCCCCGGAAAGGCAGGGACGCGCCGAGTTGCTCCGTTATGCCCCGCGCGGCGTTGCGCAGACGGTCCGCGCCGGTACGGTAGGCATGGAAGGTTCCGGCGGGCGAGCCGGTACGGGCCGCGAAGAGTTCTCCCGTGATCGAAAGGTCCCGTTCGCTTTCAGAGACCGAGATCACCAGGAAATAATCCGCCCCGGCTTCACGGGCGGTACGGAAGGCTTGGGAGAAAGAGGGCTGCCTGAGTTCCGTTTCCAGGGCTTCTATGTTCCGGTCATGAACCAAAAGATCCTTGATGAAGGAAGACGCCACGCTCCCGGCGTCGGCGTGATAAAAGGCGGACTGAGCGGCTACGGAGAAGACCGCCAGCTTCCAGTGGCGCGATGAAGCGGCAAGCTCCACGGTATCCACGGACCAGCGCCGGTAGAGGGCGTCCGCAAGAAGGGCGTCGTAGGTTTCCACCGCGTCGTCTATGTCCCGGTCTCCCAGGCCCAGGCTCTGCATGAACTTGAGTTCCTCCAGGTAACGGGCGGGGAAACCCCTGACCCGCAGGAGGCCGGCGTATTCCCGGCGGTCCGCCGCATAGGGGTTGAGCCTGAGTCCCCGGCGGTACTCGAACAGGGCCTGGTCTCCCAGGTTCCGGGACCGGTATTCCATGGCGCGGTCGAAATGCCAGGAGGCCCAGCGGGCGCGGCCGGGATCTTCCAGGGGGGCATCGGAAATGATGAGGTCTTCCAGGGCGGTACGGACGAACTCGTCTTCCGGATCAACGGCAAGGGCGGTAGAAAAGACGGCGGCCGCCTCGCTTCTGCGGCCCATGCGGGCATACGCCATGCCTTTAAGATACCAGCTCCCGACATCGTCCCGGTCCGCCGCGATAGCTTCGTCGGCAAGACGGGCCGCCTCTTCGTACCGGCCGGAACGGTAGCGGAGGGAAGCCAGGAGGGACCGGGCCGGGGCGAAACCGGGCCGCAAGGCCAGGGATTCGGCGGCGTACCCCATAGCCTGGGAAAGGCGGCCGGCCTGGGCGTCCAGGTAGGCGGCGTAGTAGTAGACCCGGTAATCCCCGGGGTGGAGGACCAGGGCCTTTTCGATGGAGGCCCGGGCGCCGTCGGCGTCTCCCAGAGACCCCTGGACCAGGGCCAGGGAGATGAGGAGCCGCCGGTCGTCGGGGTAACGGCGTACCACATCCCGGTAACGGGTCAGGGCGTCCCCCG